>NZ_JAFFPK010000069.1 GCF_017590215.1 Clostridium sp. CCUG 7971 | reverse complement strand
TTTTTTATTTAATTAAATTATATAAGTCCTATATTTAAAGTATAATTTCAGTATTAAATTTTAAAAAGTAAAATATAGTTCATACAATTATATTTCCAAGAATAAATTACTATTAGTAGAAATTTTACCACCTTAAAATTGCAATAAGAAGTAAATTACATATAAATCGTGGGGGGAATAGAATGGATGGAGTATTTAATTTAGGTATAGATATTGGATCAACAACTATTAAAGCAATAGTAAGTGAAAATAATGATATAATTTATAAAGAATACAGAAGACATTACTCAGATATAAAAAAATCATTAAAGGAAGTATTAGTTAATATATATGAGAAAATAGGAGATTCGAATATAACTATTATAATAACTGGGTCTGGGGGAATGGATATATCAAAAGCTTTAAATATTGAATTTATTCAAGAAGTAATTTGTAGCACAAGTGCAATACAGAGATTTTATCCAGATACAGATGTAATAATAGAACTTGGAGGAGAAGATGCAAAAATAACATACTTAAGTGGTGGTATAGATCAAAGGATGAATGGCATATGTGCAGGAGGAACGGGTGCTTTTATAGATCAGATGGCATCTTTACTAAAAACAGATGCAAGAGGTTTAAATGAACTTGCTAAAGATTACAATGTTATTTATCCAATAGCATCAAGATGTGGCGTATTTGCAAAGACAGACATACAACCTCTTATAAATGATGGTGCAAAAAAGACAGATATTGCAATGAGCATCTTTAATGCAGTAGTAGTTCAAACTATTAGTGTATTGTCATGTGGAAGAAAAATAGAAGGTAAAGTTGCCTATTTAGGTGGCCCACTATATTTTTTATCACATCTTAGATATGCATTTAACCAAGCATTAGATTTAGAAGAGAAAGATATAATTTTTCCTGAAGATGCCCAACTTTATGTAGCACTTGGAGCTAGTTTATTATCTAAAGATAAAGGTGAGATAAATATAACGAAACTAATTAAAAATGTTGATAACTTAAAAAATAATAAACTAGATATATCTAATAATTTAGAGCCACTTTTTAAAGATGAAAAAGAGTATGAAGAATTTTTAGATAGACATAGTAAAAATAAGGTAATGGAAAAAGATATAACTGATTTTAAAGGTAATTGCTTTTTAGGAATAGATGCAGGCTCAACAACTACTAAAGCTGCTTTAATTGATGAAGATGGAAACTTACTATACTCTCATTATAGTAGCAATAATGGTAGCCCTTTAGAAACCACATTAAGTGTAATGAAAAAAGTATATGAAGTATTACCATATAAGAGTAAAATAGTGAGTTCAACAGTAACAGGATATGGTGAAGGGCTTATAAAAAAAGCTCTTAAAATAGATTATGGAGAAATAGAAACTATAGCACATTATAAAGCAGCAAAATTTTTCAATGAAAATGTAGATTTTATATTAGATATTGGTGGACAAGACATGAAGTGCTTAAAGATAAAAAATGGAGTTATTGATAATATAATTTTAAATGAAGCTTGTTCTTCTGGTTGTGGATCATTTTTAGAAACTTTTGCAGATTCTTTATCTATGGACATAAAGGAATTTTCTAAAGAAGGAATATATTCAAAAAGACCTGTTGATTTAGGCTCTAGATGTACTGTTTTTATGAATTCTAGAGTTAAGCAAGCTCAGAAAGAAGGAGCAACTATATCAGATATATCAGCGGGTTTATCTTATTCAGTTATAAAAAATGCATTGTTTAAAGTTATAAAAATAAGAGATTTAAATGCGATAGGAGAAAATATAGTAGTTCAGGGTGGAACATTTTATAATGATTTAGTTTTAAGAAGTTTTGAAAAACTTACACAAAAGGAGGTTACAAGACCTAATATATCAGGTATTATGGGAGCTTATGGAGCTGCATTAATATCAAAAGAAAACTACTTTATAGGGTATGAAACTGAGTTAATAGGCGAAGATGAGATAAAGGATATAAAACTAGATATAGAAGTAAAAAGATGTTCTGGATGTTTAAATAATTGTTTATTAACTATAAATAAATTTTCAGATAGAGATTTGTTTATATCAGGAAATAGATGCGAAAAAGGAGAAGCGATATACAGTAAAGACATAGTAAAAAGTAAGACTAACAATATAAATGGATTTAAGTATAAATATAACAGACTTTTTAAGTATAAACCTATAAAAAAAGAAGATGCTACTATGGGTGAAATAGGAATACCAAGAGTATTAAATATGTATGAAAACTATCCATTTTGGTTTACATTTTTTGCAAATCTAGGATTTAGAGTTATATTATCAGATAGATCATCAAAAGATATTTACAAAAAAGGAATAACTAGTATAGCTTCAGAAACAGTTTGCTATCCTGGGAAAATGGTTCATGGTCATATTGAAAATTTAATTGAAAAAGGAATAAATTATATATTCTATCCATGTATAACCAATGAAGTAAAAGAAGATATTAATTCTGATAACAATTATAATTGTCCAGTTGTAATATCATATTCTGAAGTTATAAAAAATAATGTTGAAAGAATAAGGGAAAAAGATATAAAATATATTAATCCTTTTTTAAGTTTAAACAATAAAGAAAAGTTAAAGGGAAGACTTTATAATGAGCTATCAATATATTTTAAAGAATTATCAAGAGAAAGTATAAATAATGCTGTAGAGTTAGCAGCTAAAGAACAAGAAAAATTTAAACAAGATATAATGGATTATGGACAAAGGGCTATAGAAGAAATAAGAAATAATAATATAAAAGGTATAGTTTTAGCAGGAAGACCATATCACTTAGATCCGGAAATAAATCATGGCATACCAGAACTTATAAATTCACTGGATATGGCAGTTCTTACAGAAGATTCAATATGTAATTTAGCAAATTTAAAGCGTCCATTAAGAGTTGTGGATCAATGGGTATACCATTCAAGATTATATAAATCAGCAAGCTTTGTAAAAGACAATGACTATTTAGAACTAGTTCAATTAAATTCTTTTGGATGTGGTATAGATGCAGTTACAATAGATCAAGTACAAGAAATATTAGATGAAGGCGAAAAAATTTATACTGTTATTAAAATAGATGAAGGTAATAATTTAGGAGCTGCTAAAATTAGATTAAGATCTTTAAAGGCAGCTATGCTAGAAAGAGATAAAAATAATATAGATAAAGAACATATAGAAAATAATGAAATAAAATATAAAAAAGGAACTATATCAAAGAATCATACTATTTTGGCACCTCAAATGTCACCAATACATTTTCAATTCTTTGAAAAAGCAATAAACTTAAGTGGATATAATTTGAAAATTTTAAATAACTATAATTCTGAAATAATAGAAGAAGGGTTAAAATATGTAAATAATGATGCTTGTTATCCGTCTATAATTGTTATAGGTCAAATAATACATGAACTAAAATATGGAGAATACGATTTAGATAATTTATCAGTTGTAATAACGCAAACAGGAGGCGGATGTAGAGCTACTAACTATATAGGTTTTTTAAGAAAAGCACTATATGATGCTGGATTTAAAGATGTACCAGTAATATCTTTAAGTGTAAATGGAGTAGAAAAAAATGGATTAATAAAAAATTTAACTATTAAATTAATAAATAGACTGTTTATGGCAGTTATTTATGGGGATTTATTAATGAAAGTATTATATAGAGTAAGACCTTATGAAAAACATAAAGGAAGTGCTAATAATCTATATGATAAATGGGTAAAGATATGTAAAGAGTCATTGGATAAGGCTAGTATATTTACGTTTAAGAAAAATATAAAATCAATAATATATGAATTTGATAATTTAGAAATATTAGATATAAAAAAACCTAAAGTTGGTTTAGTTGGAGAAATATTAGTAAAGTTTCATCCAATTGCAAATAATAATCTAGTAGAGATAATAGAAGATGAAGGTGGAGAAGCTGTAGTACCAGAACTTATAAACTTCTTTTTAAGCTGTTCGCTAAACTCATCTTATAAATACAAATACTTAGAAGGTACAAAAATAAATAAAATGTTAGGTAACTTTGCTATATACATTATTGATATATATCAAAGAACATATAAAAAGGAACTTAATAATAGTAAGAGGTTTAAATCTCCAAATCATATAAGACATATTGCAAAGAATACTGAAAAAATTATATCAATGGGAAATCAAACAGGTGAAGGATGGTTATTAACAGGAGAGATGATAGAACTTATAGAAGAAGGAGTAGAAAATATTATATGTATGCAACCTTTTGGATGTTTACCAAATCATATAACAGGTAAAGGCCAAATAAAAGAATTAAAAAGAGTTTATGAAAATGCAAATATAATACCTATTGACTATGACCCTTCTGCAAGTAAAACTAATCAATTAAATAGAATTAAGTTAATGCTTTCTACTGCATTTAAAAATATATAAAATGTGTAACTAATGTTACGCATTTTATAGTAATAATAGTGTATAATAATGTAAATATAAGGTATAAAGTAATCAAATCATAAAGGAGAACTTGATGTCTAAGTATGGAAACTTACAAAAGATAAAAGATGGAAAAAGAACTTTTGCCATCACTCCACATATACCAGGAGGATTTGTTCTACCTGATACTCTAATAAAGATATCAGAAGTAGCTAAAAAATATAAAGGCATTTTAAAAATTACCTCAGGCCAGAGGATAATGATAACTAACTTAAAAGAAGAAGATTTAGAAACTATTTGGAAAGAATTAGATATGGAGCCAGCGGTAAAGAATCAATATTCAGTAAAAAATGTTGAGATATGCCCAGCGAATTTTTGTAAAAAATCTAAATATCCTACAATAGGCGTAGGAATGAAGATTAGCAAAAATTTTCATGGAATGAGTCTACCAAATAGAACTAAGATAGGTGTTTGCGGATGCCAAAATGCATGTACAAGTGTTTACTCAAAAGACGTTGGTGTTTTAGTTGATTTTCATGGTAAGTTCTTTGTAACAGCAGGAGGAAGTGCTGGATTTAATCCAAGGCCTGCAGATATAATTACTAGAGGTTTAACTGAAAAAGAAGCCTTTTTACTTGTAGAAACTACCTTAAATTACTACAATGAAAATGCACATATGGGTGAAAAACTTGGAGAATTTATTGATAGAATAAGTATTGATAAATTTAGAAAAGATATTTTAGAAAAATCAAATTTAAAGGAGATAATATAAATGATAACTAAAGATATGACAATAGCAGAAATATTAAACAAAAAACCAGAGGCAGCACAAATTCTTATGGGACTTGGAATGGGATGCTTAGGTTGTCCATCAGCTAGTATGGAAACACTAGTAAATGCTTGTGAAATACATGGATTAGAATTAAATGATGTTTTAGAAAAATTAAATCAAAACTAATTAAAATATAAAAACACCGTGATTTAGGTAATATAGCTAAATCACGGTGTTTTTTATATTTATAGTATAAAATTTGAAATAATATAGATAAATATATAAAGCAAGAATTTATAATTGCATTTGAACAAATAATTAGCTATTAATTTACATTTTAATATGTTTAATATGATATAATGATATAGTATTATATGAAAGTAAAGGTGGTCTAGCTATGAAGGCAGTTAACAATGCGATATCATCTGATTACCTGAGGTATAAGGTAGATGAAGATATAAGTATTTATGAAGGAAGGTTTTGTATTTATTTAGATAAAAAATATAAATGTAGTGGAATAATCTATTATAAAATGACACCGCCAGTATCTATAAACTTTAAGGCTCAGATATTATTTATTGAAGATGAAGATGTGGATTTAGATTTAGATTATGATAATGCAATACTTGAAATGTATGGATATAAACCTATATCTGTAACAATAAATACTATAAATGACTTTAATATAGAAGGATATACAAATGACAATTATATAAAATCAAAAAATTCATATGTAGAATATATAGATTTTCACATAATAAATTTAGATAAATTTTCTGGAAATCTTATAAAACACGTGGACAAGTTGTTCGCAGGTAGAATAGAATTTGATATAAATGATTTTACAGTTACTATAGATAAAAGATATGATTATAGGAAAGAATTAAGTGAAGAATTAAAAGCTAAATCAGGTACTATAATAACTCATATAGGGAGAATAAAAAGAAAAGATAATAAAATATTTAAAACCAATAATATGCTAAACTTTTTAGATAGAATATCTAGTAGTTTAAGTTTTATGTGTGGAAGGTATGTAGGAATTTGTTTAGCAAAAGGATACCAAAATAATAATAATGTATTTAGGCTTTGGAGAGAAAATCTTGTAACTCCATTTAAGTTTGTACCTACATGGACTGATACTATATCTAATCATCATAATATAGAAAAATATATGGCTCTTATGTGTAAAAAATTAGAGGATGGATATTGTGGTCCAGCAATAAAGAATGTTATTGATTGGTATATAGAATCTCTTGGTGACATAACTATGGAAAATAATATAATATCTATACAGATAGCTCTTGAAGCGCTATCATATATTATTTTAGTAGAGCAAGAAAAACTATTGTCTGATGAAGAATTTGATAAAAATAGTGCGTCTAAAAATATTAAAATGGTACTAGATATATGTAAAATACCATATGGTAATGATGAACTTGGTCTATTTGATGATTGGACGAGAGCTAAATTTGATGATGGTGTTGATTTAGTTATTTACTTTAGGAATAAAATAGTTCATCCAACTAGAAAAGATAATAGAGCAAGTTTAACTGTTGAAGATATGTGGAATATAATTCAAATAGGAACTAAATATGTTGAACTTATAATGTTATCATTTATAGGATACAAAGGTGAATACTCTAATAGACTTAAAGAAAGATGGTTTGGAGAAGTAGAAGTTGTACCTTGGGGATAAAATATTAAAAAAAGTATTGACAATAATTATTAAAAAAAATATAATAAAAAACAAGAATTGAATGAAGTTATATTAAATGCGTTGATAAGAAATAGTAAAAATAATTTTCTTAAACAGAGAGTTTCCGTTTGGTGAGAGGAGCATTAGAATTTATTTTGAACACATCTTTGAGCAGAACACCGAAAAGATTTTTAATCTTAGTAGACTGTTTCCGGAATCCTTGCACCCGTTATCGTGCTAGAGTATAAGCAAAATATTTGCCGTACTTAAAGAGGTTAGTGTCGTAAGGCATTAATAAAATAAGGTGGAACCACGTGAGTTAACTCCCGTCCTTAGCAACAGCTATAGGAGGGAGTTTTTTTATTGCCTAAATTAGTATAAAAATGAGCCTTAAGCGCGCAAGGCTTATTTTAAAATACAATATCTTTTAAAATAATATTCGAAATATTTTGAAAAGGATGATTAAATATGAAAAATAAATTTAAAATACTTAGTTTATTAACTTTGATAATAACTATGTTAGTAGGATGTTCAAATGATAATAAAAATAAAAATGAAATAGTGGTAGGATTTGATAATGGATTTATACCTATGGGATATATGGATGAATCTTCAGAAATAGTGGGATTTGATATTGATTTAGCCAAAGAAACATTTAAAAGATTAGGTATAAATG
Organism: Clostridium sp. CCUG 7971; assembly: GCF_017590215.1. Lineage (GTDB taxonomy): Bacteria > Bacillota > Clostridia > Peptostreptococcales > Peptostreptococcaceae > Faecalimicrobium. Next base: position 8,606 of record NZ_JAFFPK010000069.1, on the reverse strand, counting down.
TACAATTTCAATCAATAGATTGGTCAATGAAAGAAACTGAGTTAATGTCAGGAAATATAGATGTTATATGGAATGGATACTCATTATCTGAAAAAAGGAAGAAAATAGTATCATATACAGATCCATATCTTCAAAATAAACAAGTAATAGTAACTTTAAAAAACTCAAGCATAAACAACAAAAGCGATTTAAGTGGAAAAACTGTAGGAACACAGCAAGGTTCAACTAGTCTTGAAGCTATAAATAAGGATAGTAGCTTTATAAATTCTATAAAAGATAAACAACCAATTCTTTATGATACCTATGATAAAGTTTTTAGAGACTTAGAGGCCAAGAGAATCGATGCAATTGTTGTAGATGAGATACTAGCTAGATATTATATAAGTAAAAAAGACTCTAGCAAATATAAAATATTAGATGAAAACTTCGGAACAGAAGATTATGTTGTTGCCTTTTCTAAAGATAATATAGAACTAAAAGATAAGGTAAATAAAACTTTGAAGGATATTAAAAAAGATTCAACTTTTGATGAAATATATGACAAATGGTTTAAATAGGAGGAATTAGTATGATACAAGGTCTTACAGTTACATTATCTATATTTTTTATAACATTATTATTAGCACTACCGTTAGGGTTAATGCTGGCATTTATGAGATTATCAAAAAATAAATTAATAAAAAATATATCTAGAACTTATATTTTAGTTTTTAGAGGAACACCATTACTTTTACAATTAATATTTATATTCTTTGGTTTACCGTTAGTAGGAGTAGTATTTAATAGATTTAATGCAGCTATAGTAGCATTTACATTAAATTACGCAGCATATTTTGCAGAAATTTATAGAGGAGCCATATTAGGAATAGACAAAGGTCAATACGAAGCAGCTTTAGTTTTAGGTATGGATAAAAAAACTATGTACAAAAGAATAATACTACCTCAAGTTATAAAGAAAATACTTTCACCTATGTCAAATGAAATAATTACACTAATAAAAGATACATCAATAGTATATACTATAGGTCTCAATGATATATTAAGAATTGCACAAATATCACAAAATCAGCAAGTAAGTTTAATACCATTAATTGAAGTTGGTTTAGTATATTTAATTTTAGTAGGTATTATAACTAAGATATTTAAGATAATAGAAAATAAATATTCATATTATGTTTAGGAGAATGTTATGTTAAAAGTAAATAAATTAAGAAAAATATATAATGAAAATACAATATTAAATAATATAAATTTTGAATTAAAAGAAGGAGAAGCGGGTGTATTGCTTGGGAAATCAGGAGCAGGAAAAACAACAATATTAAGATGTATAAATGGTCTTGAAGAATTTCAAAGTGGAGAAATTATAGTAGATAACGAAAGTATAAAATCAGTAAATGATATAACTAAAATAAGAAAAAATATAGGAATGGTTTTTCAAAATTTTAATTTATTTCCGCATATGACAGTGCTTGAAAATATTATAGAATCTCCAATGAATACATTAAAAATAGATAAAAATGAAGCTATAAAAAAAGCAAAAGAATTATTAAAATTAGTAGATTTACAAGATAAAGAAAATTCATATCCACATGAATTATCAGGAGGACAAAAACAAAGAGTTGCAATCGCTAGAGCGTGTGCATTAAGTCCTAAAATACTTTGTTTTGATGAACCAACATCAGCACTAGATTATGAAAATATAATTAAGGTTATAGATATAATAGATAAATTAAAAAGTGAAAAAATAAGTATCCTTATAGTAACTCATGATAATTACTTTGCTAAGGAAGTTGGAGATAAGTTTATAAAAATTAATAATGGAAATATTGAGGATATTAGTAATATATTGTAAAATGTTTTAAGATGAAAAAATTGGGTAATATAAAAATATATTATAATAAGGAAAGGGATAAACGCAAATGATAAAATTTTACGGGTATTCAAAATGATCTTCAGTTAGAAAGGCCAAGGCTTGGCTTAGTGAAAATAATTTAGAATTTGAAAATATTGAAATAGTAAAAAATCCTCCAACTAAGGAAGAGTTAGAGGAAATGTATAAAGTTAGTGGATATGAACTTAAAAAATTCTTTAACACTAGCGGAGTTAAATATAGAGAATTAGGTCTTAAAGATGTAGTTAAGACTGAGTCTGATGAAAAACTTTTAGAAATTTTAGCTAGTGATGGAATGCTTATCAAAAGGCCTATAGCTTATGATGGTAAAAATGTAGTTATAGGATTTAAAGAAGATGAGTGGAAAGAAAAATTATTATAAAAATAGTAAGACCGCCTATATCAATATATATATATGCGGTTTTTTTATTTCAACTACATTTAAATTTCATCTGATATAGATTTTATCAAATATAATGTAGCTTTTATTTAATGATTCTCATATATAAATCATATTAACAAAATAAGAATAAATTATCATAATAATTAAAAACCACTTTCTTAATTTTAAGAAGTGGTAATAATACTACTAAATAATCCTATTAGGATAATAAAAATGAGATTTTTTGTAAATAAGTCTTCGTATGTATTGTCCTATAGATATAATTACTAAAATTGTAGTAACAAGTGTAATATCAAACTTTAAGACAGATTGAATATATATCAATAAAGTACCATAGCATATTAGTATAAATGTAGTAAAGTTAAGCTCAAATAAAATTCTAACTAATTTACCAAGAGATCTTTCTTTAAATTTATACTTTGATTGAAATATGAACTTAAATAATATATTTAAGTTAAACAAAGTATCTTTTAAACATTTAAGTATAATAGCAGATAAGATTATAGCTGTTAAGAATGATAGATTTATGTTAGTAAATATTAATAAACTAAGCATCATAAATGCTAAAAATATAAAAGTATTTTTAAATATTTTAAAAATAAAAATTATTGCTAAAGCGAATATCATAATTTCGGCTAAAATATCCATAATAAACTCTCCTAAACATTGAATTTATATATATTTTAACCTAGTTTATAAAAAGTATAACTAAAGTAGAGGTTCGTATATATAGATATTAGGTAGATTGGTTAAGACTAAGTATTTACCATTTCTAAGGTCTAACATATTTTTCTTTTTAGATAAGTATTCAAGTCTTTTCATTATAGTCTTTACATCAACTCCAAGTATTTCAGCCATATCATGAAAACAAGTTACATTGCTATTTACTAAATTAATAATCTCTTCTTCTGAAACTAAAGTAAATGAAGCCCATCTAGTAGCCTTATTTTCACATCTAGCTATATCTAATTTATCTTTATATGTTTTTATACTATTTATGGAATTTCCGCAACTAGTAAAATGATGTCCTAATTCTTCAGCTAGAACCTCAATTAATTTATAGTTATTCTTTTTAAGAGAAGGATCTAAGAAGATCATATTAGGTAGTCCTTCTTTTTCTATAGTTAATCCTAAACATCCTATTTCTTTTAACCCCATCCAATGTATATTAATTTTTTCATTTCTAGCTAATTCAAATAATTTCTCTAATTTATTCATAATACCCCCTAAATAAATGTGTTCTATAAAATGTTCCGAATTTACGTTCGATTAATTTCCCAAATAAAAGAGCAGAATAACTGCTCAGGCTAATAATATTTATGATTTATTTATTATATTTCAACTTTATCATTTCTATATATTCATTTATCTTTTCAATGGCTTCATCTGGAAGGTTATCAATATCTCCTATTCTATGTGCAGATATAGTTGTTATACTTTCATCTAATTTAGTTTTTTCTATATTTGAGTTTCTTTCATCTGTTCTTCCAAGAAGGTAGTCTACTGATACTTCAAAATAATCTGCCAATTTAGATAAAGTAGCACTATCTGGATTCCTATTTCCATTTTCCCAATTTGATACTGTTTGTTTTGTAACGCTAAATATTTTTGCAAATTCAGCTTGGTTTAAGCCAGTCTGCAAGCGTTCATATTTAAGTATTTCAGCAAAATTCATATAAGTGCTCCTTTCACTATATTTCACAGTATATTATAAACGATTTGTTGATTTTATTAAACTGATTATAACAAAATGAATACTTTTTGTAGTGAAATGTAAAAAAATTGTTGACAGTAAACTATACGTTGACTATAATTAAGATATGAAAGACAACAAAATGTTGACATGGAGGTGAAGAAATTGTTAAGTCGTAAGCTTAAAGCTGCAAGAGAGTTAAAAAATGTAAAACAATCAGAAGTAGCTGAATTTCTAGAGATAAGTCCAAATACATATTGGAACAAAGAGAATGGAAAAACTGAATTTACAATATCAGAAGCTAAAAAGCTGTCAGAATACTTTGATATATCAGTAATGGAACTTTTTTTTAACAACTCAGACAACGTAAAGTTGACTTAAGGAATAATAAAAAGTATAGATTACTTTTTCAGTAAAAAATGTATATAAAATAGGAGCGTTATGAAATGTAAAATTTAGTAAGATTAGAAAAATTTCAAGGAGATTTAGTAGCCATGACGGATAGTTTACAAGTAGCAAGCGAGCTAGCCAAAGGACATAAGACTATAATGAGAGATATAAGAGCGCTTATTGAAAAATTAAAAAGTGAAAATGTAACAAAAGAGATAGCACAGTATAATTTTGTACTATGCACATATATAAATTCTAAGAATAGAGAAATGGCAATGCACTTAATTACTAAAGAAGGATTTTGAAAATCTTATGTTTACATATAACGGGATAAAGATGGTAGTAAGGAAGGCTAAATTTATAAGAAGATTTCATGAAATGGACTAAAGAATTAAAAATCTACATTTAGGAATGTCAAAAGAACTTCAAGCTATATTTACTATAGATAACTGTATTCCTAATTATAGTAGATATGAGAAAGGAATAATATCAGGTCTTGAATTTAATATAAATGAAATGCAAAAGGGGCTAATTTATTAAGTGAGTATGAGTCTAAAGATACAGAAAATATAGTAAAAGATATAGAGTTTACAGAGCTCAAAGATAATCAAACATCTCTATTTGAGGATACAAGCAATGAAATTAATATCTATGACATTACTAGCGGATACTATCATAGCTTTGATAGTATCGCTAGTAATGTAAAACTCATAATAAAGAAAAAGTAGGTAATAGAATGTCAAATAAAAAATACTATTGGTTAAAGCTTAAAGAAAATTTCTTTGATGAAGATACTATAGCTTGGGTTGAAGAACAAGAAAATGGAAAAGAATATTGTTTATTTTACTTAAAGCTATGTTTAAAATCTTTAAAAACAAACGGATTACTTATAAGAAATGTTGGAAGTATGTTAGTTCCATATGATGCGAAACAACTATCTAAGGTAACTAATACAGAAGTAGATACTGTAGTTGTAGCAATGGAACTTTTTAAAAGAATTGGATTAGTTCAAATATTAGAAAATGGAGAAATATATATTGCTCAACTTCAAAATATGGTTGGAAGTGAAACCTCTAAAGCTCAACTTATGAGAAATAAAAGAGAAAAAGATAAAAAGAAAGAAGATAGACTTGAATGTGGTAACAATGTTACTAAGTTGTTACCGATAAGTTACTCAGATGAAGAAAATTGTGACACAGAGGTAGATATAGAGAAAGAATTAGAGAATAGAGAAAGAGATAAGAGAAAAGAGATAGATATAAAAAAAGAAGAAGATATTATGTATGTAGATAGCTCTGAAAACTTGAAAAAATTTAGTAGACTATATGAACAAAATATAGGACTTATAAATGGAGTATCAGCAGAATGGATAAAAGAAATGTCTGAAAGAACCGATTATAAGTTGTTTAAAAGAGCAATAGAAATAGCAACAGATAGAAATAGATGTAGATTAGATTATGTAAAAGGAATTTTAAAACAATGGACAGATAAAAATATTATAAAGCTTGAGCAATTAGAAGCTTATCAATTACAAAATAAAAATCAAAAGGGAGTGAAGTCAGATGTCAGAGGAAGAGAAAGAAATGTTGAAACAGAGAGCCCAAAATATGATAGAACAAGTGAAGAAGCAAGAAGAAATGAACTCCTTGAGGCATGCAGAAGAGCAGCTAGAGAAGAGTAGCTACAAGTGTGAAAAATGCAGAGATATGCTTTTTATATTGCAAGGTGATGGATCAGCAAAGGAATGTGAATGTAGGCAAATAAGAATAGCAGAAGAAAAACTAAAAGCATCTGGAATAAGTGAAGAGTTTAGAAATAAAAGATTTGAAAACTATAAGTATGACAAAAGTACGAAAATGATGGAAGCGTTCTTAACAGCAAAAAACTATTCTAAAAAATTTGAGTATATTAGAGCTGCTCGTAGAAATTCATGTTTACTTAGTGGACAAGTAGGTAGTGGTAAAACACATTTAGGAATGTCTATAGCCAATAATTTGTTGGATAAGAGCATAGGAGTTATATATATGCCTTATAGAAGTATTATAACTAATTTAAAGCAATCCATAACTGATGAATATAATTACCAAAGAGAAATTCAAAGATATAAAAATGCTCAGGTACTTCTAATAGATGATCTATTTAAAGGTCGAATAACTGAATCAGATACTAATATCATCTATGAAATTGTAGATTATAGATACTTTAAAAATCTGCCAATGATAGTTACTACTGAAAAGACAGTAGAAAACCTATTAGATGTAGATGAAGCTATAGGAAGTAGGCTTTATGAAATGAGTAAAGATTATGTTGTAACTATGCAAGGTAAGGAATTAAATTACAGAGTTTATGGGGGCTAATGCTTACTAGAAAATATAAATTTAAAATATGATCTGATAAAATATCATGAAACTTTTTAGTTAGATTAAATACTTTTTTATTTTATTAAATAATAAAGGTTTAACTTTTTTGATTTGCATATTATGCCTACATTTTAAATTAAATTCGGATTTATATTCCGTGAAAAGTTATAACATAAAATGATTACATATAGGAATAATCACAGTGAATTGAGAATATTTATACAAAATATATAATATGAAGAGGATATACATGGATATTGAAAATACAAGGATAAATGCTTTAGTTGAGTGAAAGTAATTGATAATTTGAAAAAGGAACTAGGATATTTACATGAGGAATTTGGCAATGACAAAGCCACTGTATGCATGAATCAATATATCAGTGGACTAATTGAAGAAAAGAATAGATTAAGGTGAGAAAATATGGAACTATCAAATGTAAATAAATTAATACAAAAGGCATATGAGATATGGAAAGATGGGTATGACGTTTTAACTGCATTACAAATTGCAGAAGAAGAATTAACTAAAGAAGAGAATAACTAGGGGGAAAGATAATGATTGTAGATTTTAAATATGTACAAGAAGTACAAAAGAATTTCTTAGAGCATTTAAAAAAGAAAAAAGGTATAAATTATCAAGATGATAAATTCAATGTGCCTATGTGGCTTATATTAGCTCTTCAAACTGAGCTTGGAGAAGTTACAAATGCAAGTCAAGTCAATAAGTGGTGGTTCAAAGAGAAGATTAATAGAAAGCGCTTAATAGAAGAGTTATCAGACTTATTAAGCTATATAGGAAGTTTAGCGAATACATTAGAAGTAGAATTAGTTTTAAATATAGAAAAAGTTCAAGTAATAGCTATAGAAAGTACAGTTAATAATTTAGCTTATAGAATAACAACTTTAAACAGGAATAAAAGACATGCTAGGAGTACATTAATTAACTATATAATACCTTTATTTATAGAATTAGTTTACTCATTAGGATATAACTTAGATGAATTGGAAGAAACTTATAAGTGTAAAATGGGTGAGAAATATTTAAGGTTTATATAGGTAAGATAAAGTTAAACAATGAAAAAGATTTGAACAATGGAATAAATGAATTAATACTATATACAAGTATATAAAAAGAACACATACAAAGAAATATAAACATGATGTATAGGGAGACTTATTAGGTTTATATGATACTATTTCAAAATAGGAAATCAAGGATGGAAGTATATATAGAAAATATATAGGAGGCGAGATATTATGAAAGATATTAATTTAGAAGATAGATGTTTTAAATTTACGGAGAAGATTTTATATAATTATAAACACATGGAAAGTCATATAGAAAGTTTAAAATCATTAAAAAATGATATAACAGCTGGAGATAAAGTAGCATTGAGAGCTATAACATATGATAATATAAAAGTATCACCTACATATAAAATATCTAATGCTGTCATGGACGGAGTAATAGATCCAGTTAAAACTATTCAAGAAATAGATATAGATATATATCATGAGAATAGTTTAAAGAAGAAAATCGATAGAGCTATAAATAATCTAGACATAATTAGAAAAGAGATAATAAAGCTAAGATATGAGGAAAAGAAAAGTTGGTTGGAAATGTCACAGGATTTATATTATGATGAAAAAACACTAAGAAAATACAAAAATGAAGCTATAAAGAGTATATCAATAGAGTTATTTGGTAGTAAAGTCTTTAAAGAAGAAGAACCTACATTATTTGATATGCTAGTTATTTAGAGTATATGTTTTTATATCTATATTGATAAAAGATAAAGAAATAGAAGAACTTAAAAGAAATAAAGCTAAAAATAGCCTAAGATTAATAAAATGTATCCTATAGAGT
>NZ_JAFFPK010000068.1 GCF_017590215.1 Clostridium sp. CCUG 7971 | reverse complement strand
AAACTTAGAAGGTGTTCAAGCTGCTACAGTTAACACTATAAATGTTTACGATATATTAAAGTATGATTCATTCATAATAACTACAGACGCTGTTAAAAAAGTGGAGGAGGTGTACGCATAATGACTAATCCACATGATATAATATTAAAGCCAGTTGTAACTGAGCAAAGTATGGCCGAGATGGTTGAAAAGAAATACACTTTTGTTGTTGCTAAAGGCGCAAACAAAACTGAAATAAAGAAAGCTGTAGAAGCTATATTCGCAGTTAATGTAGAAAAAGTAAATACATTAAACTACGATGGAAAAGTTAAAAGAATGGGTAAACATGAAGGAAGAACTGCAAGCTTTAAAAAAGCAGTAGTAAAATTAGCTGCTGATAGTAAAGAAATAGAATTCTTCCAAGGAATGTAATTAACCCTAGCAAACGAAGGAGGGAAAACAGATGGCTATAAAAAAGTTTAAACCAACTTCTCCTGCCTTAAGACAAATGACAGTTTTAATTTCTGATGAAATAACTTGTAATGAACCAGAAAGATCTCTTTTAGTTTCACTAAAGAAGAACGCTGGTAGAAATGCACAAGGTAAAATAACTGTTCGTCACAGAGGTGGAGGAAACAGAAGAAAATATAGAATAATAGATTTCAAGAGAAATAAAGACGGAGTACCAGCAAAAGTTGCTACTATCGAATACGATCCAAACAGAACAGCTAACATAGCTTTATTACACTATGCAGATGGTGAAAAGAGATATATATTAGCTCCAGTTGGATTACAAGTTGGAACTACAATATTATCAGGACCAACAGCTGACATAAAGCCAGGAAATGCTTTAGCATTAAAGGATATGCCAGTAGGTACTGTTGTTCACAACATAGAATTAAAGCCAGGAAAAGGTGCTCAGTTAGTTAGATCTGCTGGAGTTTCTGCTCAATTAATGGCTAAAGAAGGAAAGAAAGCTTTATTAAGATTACCATCAGGGGAAATGAGATTTGTAAGCATAGATTGCAAAGCTACTATAGGACAAGTTGGTAATATAGAACACGGTAACGTTGTTATAGGTAAAGCAGGTAGAAAAAGACATATGGGTATAAGACCTACTGTAAGAGGATCTGTAATGAACCCTTGTGACCATCCACACGGTGGTGGGGAAGGTAGAACTTCAATAGGTAGACCTTCACCAGTTACTCCATGGGGTAAACCAGCACTTGGATACAAAACTAGAAAGAAAAATAAAGCTTCTGATAAGTTAATAGTATCAAGAAGAACTAAGTAATAGATTTACTTTTTGCTCGGAAAGGAGGAAATTAAATGTCAAGATCAACTAAAAAAGGACCTTTCGTCCATGCGAGACTTTTAAAGAAGATAGAAGCTATGAACGCTAGCGGAAACAGAGAAGTTATAAAGACTTGGTCAAGAACTTCAACTGTATTCCCTCAAATGGTAGAACATACTATAGCTGTTCATGATGGAAGAAGACATGTGCCTGTTTTCATAACAGAAGACATGGTTGGACACAAATTAGGTGAGTTCGTTCCTACAAGAACTTTCAAAGGACATAAGGACGACGAAAAATCTAATAAAAGAAAATAATAATTTCTGACTAAGGAAGGAGGAATAGCAAATGGAAGCAAAAGCTACTGCTAAATATGTACGTGTATCATCAAGAAAAGCAGGACAAATCTGTGACCTTGTTAGAGGAAAGAATGTTAATGAAGCATTAGCAATATTAAAGTTCACTCCAAGAGGAGCGGCTTCAATAATAGCTAAAGTTGTTAAATCTGCTAAAGCAAACGCTGAAAACAACCATGAAATGGATGTTGAAAATTTATATATAGCATCAGTAGTTGCAAACCAAGGGCCAACAATGAAGAGATTCATGCCTAGAGCTATGGGACGTGCAACAATGATAAGAAAAAGAACTTCTCACATAGAGGTTGTTTTAAAGGAAAAAAAATAATTAGTAGATAGGAGGGAAAATAATGGGTCAAAAGGTTAATCCACACGGACTAAGAGTCGGTGTTATAAAAGATTGGGACTCAAGATGGTTCGCAACTGATAAAAAAGAATTCGGAAACTTATTATTAGAAGACCATAATGTTCGTAAATTCTTAAAGAAAAGATTATATTCTGCTGGTGTAGCAAATATAGAAATAGAAAGATCAGCAAACAAGCTTAAATTAGACTTACACGTTGCTAAGCCAGGTGTAGTTATAGGAAGAGCTGGTGCAGGAATAGATGCATTAAAAGCTGAATTAGAAAAAATGACTAAGAAAACTGTTATAGTTAACATAGTTGAAGTTAGAAACCCAGATAAAAATGCTCAATTAGTAGCAGAAAATATAGCATTAGCTATAGAAAGAAGGGTTGCTTTCAGAAGAGCTATGAAGCAAGCTATACAAAGAGCTATGAAGTCAGGTGTTAAAGGGATAAAAGTTTCTGCATCAGGAAGATTAGGTGGAGCAGAAATGGCTAGAACTGAAGGATACAGCGAAGGAAATGTACCTTTACAAACACTTAGAGCTGATATAGAATATGGTTTCGCTGAAGCTGATACTACTTACGGAAAGACTGGTATCAAGGTTTGGATATGCAACGGTGAAGTTTTACCAACTAGAAACGGTGTAAATCCAAGAGAAGAAAGAAGAAACGATAGAAGAGACAATAAGAGAAACGATAGAAGAGACAATAGAAGAAACGATAGAAGAGGAAATGATAACAGAAGAAACGATAGAGGACAAAGACCTCAAGGTTCTCAAGGATCAAGACCTCAAGGATCAAGACCTCAAGGTGCTCAAGGATCTAGACCACAAGGATCAAGACCTCAAAACACTCAAAACAGAGGAAACTAATATTAGTAAGGTTTAAGGAAGGAGGAAATACTCATGTTAATGCCAAAAAGAGTAAAGCGTCGTAGAGTTCATAGAGGAAGTATGGCTGGTACAGCTCAAAAAGGTAACAAAGTTACTTACGGAGAGTTCGGATTAGTTTCATTAGAAGCTTCTTGGATAACTTCTAATCAAATAGAAGCTGCCAGAATCGCGATGACTAGATATATAAAAAGAGGCGGGAAGGTTTGGATAAAAATATTCCCTCATAAGCCTGTAACAAGAAAACCAGCTGAAACTCGTATGGGTGCTGGGAAAGGTTCTCCAGAATACTGGGTAGCTGTAGTTAAGCCAGGAAGAGTTATGTTCGAATTAGCAGGTGTTCCTGAAGATAAAGCAAGAGAAGCAATGAGACTTGCGATGCACAAACTTCCAGTTAAGTGTAAGTTTGTAAAACGTGAAGATTTAGAAGTAAAGGGTGGTGAATAGGATGCAAGCTAAAGAATTAAGAGATTTAACAGGCGAAGAGCTAATGAGTAAATTAAATGACTTCAAAAGTGAATTATTTAGCTTAAGATTCCAATTAGCTACTGGTCAATTAGAAAATACAGCAAGAATAAAGTTCGTTAAAAAGGATATAGCTAGAGTTAAAACTATCCTTGCTGAAAGAAAGTTAAACGAAACTAGAGCTTAATTTGGAAAGGAGGCTTTTAAACATGGAAAGAGGAAGAAGAAAAGTTAGAATAGGCCGTGTTGTAAGTGACAAAATGGATAAAACTATAGTTGTTGCTGTTGAAGATTTCGTACGTCACCCATTATATAATAAGCCAGTTAAGAGAACTGCTAAGTTCAAGGCTCATGATGAGCAAAACGTATGTAACATCGGAGACAAAGTTAAAATAATGGAAACTAGACCTCTATCAAAAGATAAGAGATTCAGACTAGTAGAAGTTGTAGAGAAAGTTAAGTAGTTTTTTTGGAAAAGGAGGGATTACGATATGGTACAACAAGAGACACGTTTAAGAGTTGCTGATAACTCAGGAGCCAAAGAGATACTATGTATACGTGTACTAGGCGGAAGTAAAAGAAGATATGGTAACATAGGCGACGTTATAGTTGCTACTGTTAAAAGTGCAACACCTGGTGGAGTTGTAAAAAAAGGTAAAGTTGTTAAAGCTGTTATAGTGAGAACTAAGCAAGGCATGAGACGTAAAGACGGAAGTTATATATCTTTCGACGAGAATGCTGCAGTTATAATAAAAGACGATAAGACTCCAGTAGGAACTCGTATATTCGGGCCTGTTGCTAGAGAGTTAAGAGACAATGAATTCATGAAGATAGTTTCTCTTGCTCCAGAAGTACTATAATAAGGAGGTGCAATAGGACATGATGCGTGTTAAAAAAGGTGACACTGTTGTAGTTATAGCAGGAAAAGATAAAGGTAAAAAAGGTTCAGTTGTTAAAGTAATGCCTAAAGCTAACAGAGTAATAGTTGAAGGTGTAAACGTAATAACTAAGCACCAAAAGCCAAGTGCTATAAATCCACAAGGTGGAATAATAAACAAAGAAGCCCCAATTCATATATCTAACATAATGCCTCTTGATCCTGAATCAGGAAAAGGGACAAGAGTTAGATTCGAAATGAAAGACGGGAAAAAAGTTAGAGTATCAGCTAAGAGCGGAAAAGAAATATAATATAGCTTGAAAGGAGGGACCTTAAATGGCTTCTAGATTACAAGAAAAATACATGAAAGAAGTTGCTCCTGCTTTAATGGAGAAATTTGGATATAAAAACGTTATGGAAATACCTAAGTTAGACAAAATAGTTATAAACATGGGTATGGGTGACGCTAGAGAAAATCCAAAAGGATTAGAAAAAGCTGTTGAAGAGATGGAAATGATCTCTGGACAAAAACCAGTTACAACTAAAGCTAGAAAATCTGTTGCAAACTTCAAATTAAGAGAAGGAATGCCAATAGGAGCAAAAGTTACTTTAAGAGCTGACAAAATGTTCTACTTCATGGACAAGTTAGTATCTGTATCTTTACCAAGAGTTAGAGACTTCAGAGGAGTTAACGCTAACGCATTCGATGGTAGAGGAAACTATGCTTTAGGTATAAAAGAACAATTAATATTCCCTGAAATAGAATACGATAAGGTAGATAAAGTAAGAGGAATGGATATAATATTCGTTACGACTGCAAAGACTGACGAAGAAGCGCGTGAATTATTAAAATTATTAGGAATGCCGTTTTCTAAGTAAGCTTAGAAAAGGCCATTTTCTAAGCTAAAACGAAGGAGGGATTCCAAGTGGCTAGAAAAGCGATGGTTGTTAAACAACAAAAGAAGCAAAAGTACGCTACTAGAGAATACACTAGATGTACTATATGTGGTAGACCACATTCAGTTTTAAGAAAATTTGGTATATGCCGTATATGCTTTAGAGAATTAGCGTACAAAGGTCAAATACCTGGTGTTAGAAAAGCAAGCTGGTAAAAGCTTGATTAAAATGGAAGGAGGGTTTTCAATATGACAATGACAGATCCAATAGCAGATATGTTAACTCGTATAAGAAATGCTAACGTTGTTAAGCATGAAACTGTTGATGTTCCTGCTTCTAATATGAAGAAAGAATTAGCTAGAATCTTATTAGAAGAAGGTTTCATAAAAGGTTACGATGTTATAGAAGATGGAAAGCAAGGAATAATAAGAATGCAATTAAAGTACGGACAAGCTGGCGAAAGAGTTATATCAGGATTAAAGAGAATATCTAAACCTGGTATGAGAGTTTACGCTGCTAACCAAGAAATACCAAAGGTATTAAATGGTTTAGGTATATCAATAATATCTACTTCTAAAGGGATAATAACTGATAGACAAGCAAGAAAAGAAAATGTTGGTGGAGAAGTAATCTGCTACGTTTGGTAATATAAGCGAACAATGTAAGGAGGTGCAACTATGTCAAGAATAGGTGTTAAGCCAATAACTGTACCAGCAGGTGTTGAAGTGACTATAGCTGAAGGAAATGTAGTTACAGTAAAAGGACCTAAAGGAACTTTAACTAAGCAATTTGATGGTGCATTAACTATAAAGCAAGAAGAAAATACTATAACTGTTGAAAGACCTACTAACAACAAGCAACACAGATCTTTACACGGATTAACTAGAACTTTATTAGATAATATGGTTGTAGGTGTTACTAACGGTTTCGAAAAGAAATTAGAATTAATAGGTGTTGGATACAGAGCTCAAAAGCAAGGAAAGAAATTAGTTATGAACTTAGGGTTCTCTCATCCAGTAGAAATGGAAGATCCAGAAGGAATAACTGTTGAAGCTCCTAACCAAACTGAGTTAATAGTTAAAGGTATCGATAAGCAATTAGTAGGAAACTACGCTGCTAAGATAAGAGACTGGAGAAAGCCAGAGCCATACAAAGGTAAAGGTATAAGATACGCTGGTGAAGTAGTAAGACGTAAAGAAGGTAAAACTGGTAAGAAATAATACCAAACATAACCGCTAGAAAGGAGTGAGCCTGATGATAAAAAAAGCTGATAAAAATGCTAATAGACTTCAAAGACATAAGAGAGTTCGTAGAAAAATAGCTGGAACTACTCAAAGACCAAGATTATGTATATTTAGAAGTGCTAATAATATATACGCTCAAATAATAGATGATACTAACAGAGTAACTCTTGCAGCTGCATCTTCATTAGACGCAGAAGTAAAAGGATCTGTTAATCATACAGGAAACAAAGAAGCAGCTAGAAAAGTTGGAGAAATGATCGCTAAGAAAGCTGTAGAAAAAGGAATCACTGAAGTTGTATTTGACAGAGGTGGATACTTATATCACGGTAGAGTTCAAGAGTTAGCTGAAGGTGCTAGAGAAGCTGGACTTAAGTTCTAATTAAAAGTAAGAAGGAGGGAAATGCACATGTTACGTCGTAAGCCAATAGATGCAAGACAACTTGACTTAAAAGAAAAAGTTGTTGAAGTAAGACGTGTTACTAAAGTTGTAAAAGGTGGTAGAAACTTCAGATTTGCAGCGTTAGTAGTAGTTGGAGATGAAAACGGATACGTTGGTGTAGGTACTGGTAAAGCAATGGAAGTACCAGATGCTATCAAAAAAGCTGTAGAAGATGCTAAGAAGAATCTTATACACGTACCAATGGTTGGTACAACAATTCCTCACGAAGTAAACGGACACTTCGGAGCTGGAAAGATATTAATAATGCCTGCTAAGCAAGGTACAGGAGTTATAGCTGGAGGACCTGCTAGAGCGGTACTTGAGTTAGCTGGATTAACAGACGTTAGAGCTAAATCTTTAGGATCTAACAACCCAAGAAATATGGTAAATGCTACAATAGAAGGACTTAACTCTCTAAAAACAGTTGAAGATATAGCTAAACTTAGAGGTAAAAAAGTTGAAGAACTTCTAGGGTAAGGAGGTAGTGAAAAATGGCTAAATTACAAATAAAGTTAGTTAGAAGTACAATAGGAACTACTCCTAACCAAAGAAAGAACGTAGAAGCGTTAGGATTAAGAAAAAGAGAACAAGTAGTTGTTAAAGAAGATAATGCCCAAACAAGAGGGATGATAAATAAAGTTAAGCATTTAGTACAAGTTACTGAAATAGCTGAGTAATATTTTGATTGAAGTACGATAAGGAGGTGCAATCCATGAAGTTACATGAGTTAAAACCTGCTAAAGGTGCAGTAAAAGCTAAGAGAAGATTAGGTAGAGGTACTGCAACTGGACAAGGTAAGACTGCAGGACGTGGACAAAAGGGACAATGGTCTCGTTCAGGTGGTGGAGTTAGAATAGGATTTGAAGGTGGACAAATGCCACTTGCTAGAAGACTTCCTAAGAGAGGTTTCTCTAATCCAAATAAAAAAGTATTTACAGAAGTTAACGTTGAATTATTAAATAGATTTGAAAACGGAGCAGAAATAACTGCAGAAGTTTTAAAAGCTACTGGTGCTATAAGCAAAATAGAAAAAGATGGCGTTAAGATCTTAGGCGAAGGAAACTTAGAAAAGGCTGTAACAGTTAAAGTTGCTAAGTTCACTGCTTCAGCTAAAGAAAAAATAGAAAAAGCTGGAGGAAAAGCAGAATTAGTTTAATCTAATCTGCTCTCTGAGCCATTTACAGGCGGGGTGAGTTAACGTGTTAGCACAGTTAAAGCAAGCTTGGAAACTTAAAGATGTAAGAAGAAAAATATTATATACTTTGATGATGATTATAGTATTTAGAATAGGTGCAAGTATACCTGTTCCCGGAGTAAATACAGATTATATTAAGGCAATGGTAGGCGATAATAGTCTACTTTCCTTATATAATATGTTTACAGGAGGAGCGTTTAGTAACTTCACACTGTTTGCTCTAGGAATAGGACCATCTATAACGGCATCTATTATAATACAACTTCTAACTATAGGTTTTGAAAGTTTAGAAGAACTTCAAAAGTCTGGTGAAGAAGGAAAGAAAAAAATTAATAAATATACTAAATATATTGCATTAGTATTAGCCTTTGTGCAAGCAACTGCAATAACATTAGGAATTGTAAAAAATGCCTTGATATCAAAGAGTGCATTCTTTGTTATTACAGTTATCTTAACATTAGTATCAGCGAGTATGATGTTAATGTGGATAGGAGACAAAATTACTGAAAAAGGATTAGGTAATGGAGGATCTGTTATAATATTCATTGGTATTATCTCAGGTATACCAAAAGATGTTATAGCAACTGTTCAAAAGGTTCAAAGTGGGGACATACAAATATGGGCAGCTGTTCTGTTAGCAGTAGTAATACTAATAACAATAGCGGCGGTTACATATATACAAGAAGCCACTAGAAAAATCCCAGTGCAATATGCTAAAAGAGTTGTTGGAAGAAAAATGTATGGAGGACAAAGTTCTCATATACCAATGAAAGTAAACCAATCAGGAGTTATACCAGTAATTTTTGCTAGTTCACTTTTAGCTTTCCCTCAAACGATAGCTATGTTTATGGGTGCAGATGCTCAAAGTTTTGTTCAAACTTACTTAAGTCCGGTAAGCTCACCGGGAGTTTGGATATATAGATCTCTTGAAGTTCTGCTGATAGTATTCTTCTCTTATTTCTACACAACTGTATCATTTAATACAGAAGATATAGCAAATAATATGAAAAATAATGGTGGATTTATCCCAGGTATAAGACCGGGTCAACCTACAATTGATTATTTAAATAGGATATTATCAAGATTAACTCTAGCTGGAGCGTTATTCCTAGCTTCAATAGTAATGGTATCAGCGATTATTATGTTCTTTATGAAACTTAATATATCATTAGTTGGTACATCTCTATTAATAGTTGTTGGTGTAGCACTAGAACTTAAGAGACAGTTAGAATCAAATTTAGTTATGAGAAGCTACCAAGGTTTCTTAAAATAAATTGGAGATGATAATATGAGAATAATATTACTTGGACCTCCTGGTGCAGGAAAAGGCACACAAGCAGCAGGAATAGTAGAAAAATACGATATACCTCATATATCAACAGGAGATATATTCAGAAAGAATATAAAAGAAGGAACAGAGCTTGGAAAGAAAGCTAAAGGATACATAGATCAAGGATTATTAGTTCCAGATGAATTAACTGTAGGTTTAGTTACAGACAGAGTAACTCAAGATGACTGTAAAAATGGATTTATGTTAGATGGATTCCCAAGAAATGTTGCTCAAGCTGAACATTTAGATACGTTTTTAAAAGAAGCTGGTATAGAATTAGACAAGGTAGTTAATATCGAAGTTGATAAAAATATATTAGTTGGCAGAGCTGTAGGAAGAAGAATATGTAAATCTTGCGGTGCTACGTATCATGTTGAGTTTAATGCTCCTAAAGAAGAAGGTATATGTAATGTATGCCAAGGAGAATTATACCAAAGAGCAGATGATACTGAAGAAACTGTATCTAAAAGAATACAAGTGTATTTAGATGAAACAAAACCATTAGTTGATTATTATAGTTCTCAAGGTATAATAGCTAACATAAATGGTCAACAATCTATAGATAAGGTATTTGAAGATATAGTAATTGCTCTAGGATGTGAAAAATAATGATTATTTTGAAATCCAAAAAAGAAATAGAACTTATGAGGGAAGCTGGCAAGATTGTCGCTGAAACTCATGAGATATTAAAAGCAGCTATTACTCCGGGAATATCTACTTTAGAGTTAGATAAAATGGCTGAAGAGAATATAAGAAAATATAATGCTACCCCTTCTTTTAAAGGATACGGTGGTTTTCTAGGTTCTATATGTGCTTCTATAAACGAAGAAGTAGTACATGGAATACCAAGTAAAAAGATATTAAAAGAAGGCGACATTATAAGTTTAGATATAGGAGCCTATTATAAAGGATATCATTCAGACTCTGCGAAAACTCATGGAGTAGGGATAATATCTGAAGAGGATAGGAAATTAATAGAAGTAACAAAAGGAAGCTTCTATGAAGGCATAAAATTTGCTAAACTAGGATATAGATTATCTGATATCTCACACGCAGTACAAGCACACGTTGAGAAACATGGTTTCTCAGTAGTTAGGGACTTAGTAGGCCATGGAGTTGGCTCAGAACTTCATGAAGATCCTCAAATACCTAATTATGGACCACCAGGTAAAGGACCAAGACTTCAAGAAGGAATGGTTTTAGCTATAGAACCTATGGTTAACGCTGGTAAATACCACGTTAAAACATTAAGGGATGGGTGGACTATTGTTACTATTGATAACAAAAAATCAGCTCATTATGAGCATACGATAGCTATTACTGAAGACGAACCGATAATATTATCAAGTCTTTAGTCTTGATAGATAGGTATAAATAATGCTATCTAAGTTAAATTTAACGATTTAACTTATGAAATGGAGGTTTGGTTAGTTAATGGCCAAAAAAGATGTTATAGAATTTGAAGGTACAGTTATTGAAAACTTACCTAATGCTATGTTTAAAGTAAAATTAGAAAATGGACATGAGGTATTATGTCATTTATCTGGAAAGCTGAGAATGAACTTCATAAGAATTCTTGAAGGTGATAAGGTGAATGTTGAGCTTTCTCCATATGATCTTACAAGAGGAAGAATCACTTGGCGTAAGAAGTAGACTATTTAATATTAGTCTAAGGAGGGATTAACAATGAAAGTAAGACCATCAGTAAAACCAATATGCGAAAAATGCAAAGTAATAAAAAGAAAAGGTAAAGTAATGGTTATCTGCGAAAATCCAAAGCATAAGCAAAAGCAAGGATAATAAATTATTACTAGCAATTTATTGATTAATATAGTATAATATTATATTGTGATGTTAACCAAAACGTTCGAAATACTGGAAATTTTGTGGTATTATAATATAATATGGATATTTAAACACTAAAAACTAAGTGTAGGAGGTGCGAATAATGGCAAGAATAGCTGGGGTAGATTTACCTAGAGAAAAAAGAGCGGAAATAGCTTTAACTTATATATATGGTATAGGGAAAGCAACTTCTAATGAAATATTAGCTAAGGCTGAGATAAATGCTGATACAAGAATAAAAGATTTATCAGAAGAGCAAGTTAACGACTTAAGAAAGATAATAGATAGTGATTTCTTAGTTGAAGGTGATTTAAGAAGAGAAATCGCTTTAAACATAAAGAGATTAAGAGATATAAAATGTTACAGAGGTATGAGACATGCTAAAGGTCTTCCACTAAGAGGACAAAGAACTAAGACTAATGCTAGAACTAGAAAAGGTCCTAGAAAAACTGTATCTCGTAAGAAAAAGAAATAATAATTAGATAGGAGGGAAAATCAATGGCTAAACCAAAAAAGAAAGTTACACGTGTAAGAAGAAGAGAGCGTAAAAACATAGAACGTGGTCAGGCTCATATACAATCAACTTTCAATAACACAATAATAACTTTAACTGATGTTCATGGAAATGCTATATCAGCTGCTTCTTCAGGACAATTAGGATTCAAAGGGTCAAAGAAAGCTACTCCTTTTGCATCTCAAATGGCTGCAGAAACTGCTGCTAAGGCTGCTATGGAACACGGTTTAAAAACTGTAGAAGTATTCGTAAAGGGTCCTGGTTCAGGAAGAGAAGCTGCTATAAGAGCTTTACAAGCAACTGGATTAGAAGTAACTATGATAAAAGACGTAACTCCAATTCCTCACAACGGATGTAGACCACCAAAGAGAAGAAGAGTGTAATTATATAAACAAGTAAATTAGGAGGTGTAAAGACATGGCAAGATACACAGGTGCATCATGCAGACAGTGTCGTAGAGAAGGAATGAAATTATTCCTTAAAGGTGACAGATGTTATACTGATAAATGTGCTATAGTTAAGAGAAACTATGCTCCAGGACAACATGGACAAGG
Source organism: Clostridium sp. CCUG 7971 (assembly GCF_017590215.1). Taxonomy (GTDB): domain Bacteria; phylum Bacillota; class Clostridia; order Peptostreptococcales; family Peptostreptococcaceae; genus Faecalimicrobium. The sequence continues at coordinate 7,674 of NZ_JAFFPK010000068.1, read as the reverse complement.
AAGAAAGAAAGTTTCTAACTATGGATTACAATTAAGAGAAAAGCAAAAGGTTAAGAGGATATATGGAGTTTTAGAAACTCAATTTAGAAATTTATACGAGCGTGCTGAAAAAATGGCTGGTATAACTGGGGAAAACTTATTAAGTTTATTAGAAAGAAGATTAGACAACGTTGTTTACAGAATGGGATTAGCTTCATCTAGAAAAGAAGCTAGACAATTAGTAGGACACGGTCACTTCTTATTAAACGGACATAAGACTGATATAGCTTCTGTAACAGTTAAACCTGGTGATGTTATAACAGTTAAAGAAAGATCAAAGTCATCTGCTAAATTCAAAGCTTTAGTAGAAGCTAACTCAAGAATAGCTCCTAAATGGTTAGAAGCTAACTTAGAAGAAATGACAGTTAAAGTTGTTGCTATTCCATCAAGAGAAGATATAGATCTTGAAATAGCAGAACACTTAATCATAGAGCTTTACTCTAAGTAATAAGCATATTTTAAAATTTATTTTGAAATTGTTTACCCTCAGTGGATTAATAAATTTGAAGGAGGGTTTTGTCCATGATAGAAATAGAAAAACCAAAAGTAGATATAATCGAACTTAGCGAAGACTATAGATATGGAAAGTTTGTCATAGAACCTCTTGAAAGAGGCTATGGTATAACTATAGGTAATGCTTTAAGAAGAATATTATTATCATCTTTACCAGGTGTTGCAGTTAACTCTATAAAAATAGATGGAGTTCTTCATGAATTCTCAACTGTACCTGGAGTTAAAGAAGATGTTACTGAAATGATATTAGCATTAAAAGAGCTTTCAGCTACTATAGATGGTGAAGGAAGTAGAACACTTAAAATAGATGCTCAAGGACCATGCACTATCACAGGGGCAGACATAATATGCCCTTCAGATGTTGAAATATTAAGCAAGGATTTAAAGATAGCTACGCTAGATGATAATGCTAAGTTTAATATGGAAATATATGTAGATAAAGGTAGAGGATATGTTTCAGCTGAAGAAAACAAGACAGAGCATATGCCTATAGGTGTTTTACCTGTAGATTCAATATATACTCCTGTTGAAAAAGTGAGCTACCATGTTGAAAATACAAGAGTAGGTCAAAAGACAGATTATGATAAATTAGTACTTGATGTTTGGACTAATGGAAGTATAAATCCTCAAGAAGGAATATCTCTTGCAGCTAAAGTACTAGTTGAACATTTAAATCTATTCATAGACTTAACAGAGCATGTAAGCAATGTTGAGATAATGGTAGAAAAAGAAGAAGATCAAAAAGAAAAAGTTCTTGAAATGACAATAGAAGAATTAGATTTATCAGTTAGATCTTACAACTGTTTAAAGAGAGCGGGAATAAATACAGTTGAAGAATTAGCTAATAAGTCTGAAGATGATATGATGAAGGTTAGAAATCTAGGGAAGAAATCTTTAGAGGAAGTAATCCAAAAGTTAGAAGAACTTGGACTAGGTCTTAAACCAAGCGAAGAATAGTGAGTGAAGGAGGGATAGTATGGCTACTTACCGTAAATTAGGACGTGAGACTTCTCACAGAAACCTTATGTTAAGAAACTTAGTAACTGACTTACTAAGAAGTGGAAGAATAGAAACTACAGTAACTAGAGCAAAAGAAACTCGTAGAATGGCTGAAAAGATGATAACTCTTGGTAAAAGAGGAGATCTTCACGCTAGAAGACAAGTTTTAGCATATGTTATGGATGAAACTGTAGTAAACAACTTATTCACTGATATAGCTCCAAAATATGCTGAGAGAAATGGTGGATACACTAGAATAATCAAAAAAGGACCAAGAAAAGGCGACGCTGCTGAAATGGCTTTTATAGAATTAGTATAGTACGAGAAGGATTAGGCTTAATAGCTTAGTCCTTTTTTGTTTATATAAAAATAACTTGTGATATATAAATATTAATTTGATGTAAGTTTTTTTATTTATGATTAAATTTGTAATGTATTGTATATAATACCATTGCCAATTTTTACTTAAACTATGATATAATACTACTTAAAATGATTTTTTAATACTACTTACGAAAAGGAGTATAGTGAATGAACAGTATAGTTAAGGTAAATAACTTATCATTGAATATATAACAGATGAAGAAAAACTTAAAGCTATAGATAATTTAAATTTAGAGGTAAAAAAAGGTGAATTTGTGGCAATAATAGGACATAATGGATCGGGTAAATCAACTTTATCTAAAAACCTAAATGCTATTTTAATGCCTAGTGAGGGAAGTATACTTATAGATGGCTTAGATACTAAAGAAGAAGATAATTTATGGTCTATAAGACAAACTGCAGGTATGGTATTTCAAAACCCAGACAATCAAATAGTTGCAACTGTAGTAGAAGAAGATGTAGCCTTTGGTCCGGAGAACTTAGGAATAGAACCTAACGAAATAAGAAACAGAGTAGAAGAATCTCTTAAAAGTGTTGGAATGTATGAGTTAAAAGATAGACAACCACATTTACTATCAGGTGGACAAAAGCAAAGAGTAGCTATAGCGGGTATAATAGCAATGAAACCTAAATGCATTATATTTGATGAAGCAACGGCAATGCTTGATCCATCTGGAAGAAAAGAGGTTATGAAAACAATAAAAAGACTCAATAAACAAGAAAATATAACGACACTACATATAACTCACTTTATGGAAGAAGCAGTAGAGGCAGATAGAGTTATAGTAATGGAAAAAGGTAAAAAAATACTTGAAGGTACTCCACGTGAGGTATTTAGCAATATAGATATGCTAAGAAGTATAGGGCTAGATGTACCTTGTATGACTGAACTATCTAGTTTGTTAAGACAAGAAGGTTTAGATGTTGATAGTGATATATTAACTGTGGATGAGATGGTGATGAAATTATGTCAATTATAGTAAAAAATTTAACTTATATATATGATGAAGGAATGCCTTTTGCAAGTAAAGCATTAGATAATATTACACTTGAAATAAAAGATAGAGATTTTGTTGGTCTTATAGGTCATACTGGATCTGGTAAATCTACATTAATACAACACTTGAATGGATTGATAAAACCCTCATCAGGAGAAATTTATATAAATGATTTTAATATTACTAATCCAAAACTAAACTTGACAGAGATAAGGAAAAGAGTTGGAGTAGTATTTCAATATCCAGAATATCAATTATTTGAAGAAACAATAGAAAAGGACATAGCTTTTGGACCTTCTAATTTAGAATTAGAGCAACCTGAAATAGATAAAAGAGTAAAAGAATCTATGGAAGCTGTAGGATTAAATTATGAGGAGTTTAGAAGTAAATCTCCATTTGAATTATCAGGTGGTCAAAAGCGTAGGGTGGCTATTGCTGGTGTTATAGCAATGAAACCAGAAGTTCTTATATTAGATGAGCCAACAGCAGGTTTAGATCCAGGTGGAAGAGATGAAATATTTGAACTTATAAAAAAGCTTCATAGAGAGAATAATATGACAATAATATTATCATCACATAGTATGGATGATATGGCTAAATTAGCTAAAACTATAATTGTCATGAATAAGGGCAATGTTGAATTTATGGGGACTCCTAGAGAAGTTTTTAACTCTAATACGGATAGATTAAAAGAAATAGGATTAGATATACCTCAAGTTTTAGAACTTGCTTTTAAATTAAGAGAACAAGGTTTTGATATAAGAGAAGATATATTAACAATAGAAGAAGCCAAAGAAGAAATATTAAAAATTATGAGAGGAAGAAAAAAATGTTAAAAGATATAACTATAGGACAATATTATCCTACTAATTCGTCTATTCACAAATTAGATGCTAGGGTAAAACTTATAGCTACTTTTGTATTTATGATATCTTTATTCATAATAAATAAGTTTTGGCCTTATGCTATAGTTTTATTATCACTAGTATCTGTTATAAATCTATCTAATATACCTGTTAAATATATTGTAAAAGGTATAAAGCCATTAAAATGGATTATACTATTTACATTTGTTATAAATGTATTTTTCTTACCGGGAGATGTTATATGGTCATTTGGATTCATGCGTATAACAAGCCAAGGGTTAGAGCAAGCTATATTTATGGCTATAAGGCTTATACTACTAGTTGTAGGAACATCAATACTAACATTAACAACATCTCCTATTGAGCTTACAGATGGTATAGAAAGGCTATTAAATCCATTTAAGAAGATAGGATTGCCGGTTCATGAATTAGCTATGATGATGACTATCGCATTAAGATTTATACCTACATTACTAGATGAGACTGATAAAATAATGAAGGCTCAAATGTCTAGAGGAGCTGACTTTGAAAGTAAGAATATAATAAGTAGAGCTAAGAACCTAGTTCCATTATTAGTGCCTTTATTTGTGAGTGCTTTTAGAAGAGCTGATGAACTTGCTATGGCAATGGAAGCTAGGTGTTATAGAGGTGGATATAATAGAACTAAGATGAAAGAGGCTATTATAACTAAATCAGATTATGTAGCTTACTTTGTACAAGTTATATACTTAGGAGCTATTATAGCTACAAGGTTTATTTAAAGAGGTATATAATGAGAAATATAAAGATTACAATACAGTATAATGGTGAAAACTATTGTGGATGGCAAAAGCAACCAGATTCTTTAGGAATACAAGGAAACATAGAAAAAGCCATATACGAAATAACTAAAGAAGAAGTTAAAATTACAGGTTCAGGAAGAACCGATGCAGGAGTGCATGCATTAGGCCAGGTAGCTAACTTTAAGATAGAGTCAAGCATACCTGTAGAAAAGATACCAAATGCATTAAATGCTAAGCTGCCTAAAGACATATCTATAATTGCCTGTAGCGAGGTAGAGGATGAGTTTCATTCCAGGTATTGTGCTAAAGGAAAAAGATATAGGTATTTAATATATAATCAATTATATAGGAGTCCTATATACAAGGATACATCATACCATGTTAAGTATGACCTTGATTTTGAAAGAATGTGTGAAGAAGCTAAACATTTAATAGGAGAACATGACTTTAAAGGGTTTATGAGCTCTGGATCGTCTGTAAAGGATACTGTAAGGACTATATATGATATTACTTTAGAACGACATGAAGATTTAATTACTCTAGAGATAGAAGGTAATGGATTTTTATACAATATGGTAAGAATAATAGTAGGAACACTAGTAGATATCGGCAGAGGAAGGATAAATGAAAGTTTAGCAGATATAATTAACTACAGGAGTAGAGGTAAGGCTGGTCACAAAGCACCAGCACACGGATTATTTCTTAAAAAAGTTGATTATTAGCTTGACACACCAGGGGGCATGTATTAAAATAAGTTAGAGTGTGTTAATAAGTCCACTTGCCCCGGACTTGACATAAACGGTAAAATTTTTTATATGAAAAAAAGTTAAGGAGGGACAACTATGAAGAGTTATATAGCTAAGCCAGCTGATGTACAAAGAAAATGGTACATCGTTGATGCTGAAGGAAAAACATTAGGTCGTTTAGCAACTGAAATAGCGACAGTACTAAGAGGGAAGCACAAGGTTACTTTCACACCTCACGTAGATGGTGGAGATTTCGTTGTTGTTGTAAATGCAGAGAAGGTAGTTTTAACAGGAAAGAAATTAGATCAAAAATTATACAGATACCACACAGGTTATGTAGGTGGATTAAAGGAAATAACTTACAGAGAAATGATGGAAAAGAAACCAGAAGAAGTTGTATCTCACGCAGTAAGCGGTATGTTATGTAAGAACAAATTAAGAAGTAGAATGATGACTAGATTAAGAGTATTTGCAGGAGCTAACCATGATCATGCAGCTCAAAATCCAGAAGTTTTAAACTTTAAATAATAATTACGGGTGAAAGGAGGAGTTATCATGGCTAACGTTCAATATTACGGAACTGGAAGAAGAAAGCATTCTGTTGCTAGAGTAAGATTAGTTGCAGGTGAAGGAAATATAGTAGTAAATGGAAAAGAAGTTGGAGAATACTTCAACTACGAAACTTTAATAAGAGATGTTAAGCAACCATTAGTTTTAACTAACAATGAAACTAAGTACGATGTTATAGTAAAAGTTGAAGGTGGAGGATTCACTGGACAAGCTGGAGCTATAAGACATGGTATATCTAGAGCTTTATTAAAAGCTGATTTAGATTTAAGACCAGCTTTAAAAGCTGAAGGATTCTTAACTAGAGATGCTAGAATGAAGGAAAGAAAGAAATACGGATTAAAGGCAGCAAGAAGAGCTCCACAATTCTCAAAGAGATAATTTTATATTATTTATGTTTGTACAAAGACTTTGGAATATTCCAAAGTCTTTTTTAATATAAATATACAGGGTGATATTGTGAGAAACTATATGAAACATACAGTCTTTGGTGCTATAGCATTATTACTAATGATAGTAGCCATATTTGAAATAAAAAATGTATCAGAGAATGTCATGGAATATATGCCTGTAACCAATAAAACTATAATACTAGATGCAGGTCATGGGGGTATAGATCCGGGAAAATTAAGTAATGATAAAGAGATACAAGAAAAAGATGTAAACTTAGCTATTACCCTTAAGCTTAGAGAACTGTTAGAATCAAGTGGTGCTCTTGTAATACTTACTAGGGAAGATGATAGTAGTTTATATACTGAAGATGGTAATAAGACAATAAGACAAAAGTATAATGAAAATTTAAAAAACAGAAAAAAGATAATAAAGGAATCAAATGCAGATATGTTTGTATCAATTCATTCAAATGCATTTACAGAATCTAAATATTATGGAGCTCAAACTTTTTATCCTGCTGGAAAAGAGGACTCTGTAAATTTATCAAAATACATACAGCAAGAACTTAAAAGAGTGGTAGATAAAACAAATAATAGAGAGATAAAACCAAGCGAAGATATATATGTATTAAAAGAAAATGAAATACCTTCAGCTTTAATAGAATGTGGTTTTTTATCTAATGACAAAGAAGCTAAACTTTTAGTAGATGAAAAATATCAAGAAAAGATAGCTTGGTCAATATATGTAGGTATTCAAAAATATTTTAGTTCAACTATGAATAAATAATAAAAAAATGAAGATAATAGGTTATATCGAGGTAAATAAATTGCTAAGATATAACCTTTTACTCATTAAAATGAAAAATAAGTAAAAAAATGCAAAAAAGTGTTGACTTAAATTGATATACTTGTTATTATAATAAAGTACTCAAGAGGAGTACATAAGAACTTTGAAAATTAAACAGTAGGTTAATTTATAGAATTTGAAACAACCAAACAAAGCCAGATATATAACAGTATCTGAGCCCAAGTCAAAACTTATATTTAAGAGTTTGATCCTGGCTCAGGATGAACGCTGGCGGCGTGCCTAACACATGCAAGTCGAGCGATTTCCTTCGGGAAAGAGCGGCGGACGGGTGAGTAACGCGTGGGTAACCTGCCCTGTACACACGGATAACATACCGAAAGGTATGCTAATACGGGATAACATGAGAGAGTCGCATGGCTTTCTTATCAAAGCTCCGGCGGTACAGGATGGACCCGCGTCTGATTAGCTAGTTGGTAAGGTAACGGCTTACCAAGGCGACGATCAGTAGCCGACCTGAGAGGGTGATCGGCCACATTGGAACTGAGACACGGTCCAAACTCCTACGGGAGGCAGCAGTGGG
>NZ_JAFFPK010000067.1 GCF_017590215.1 Clostridium sp. CCUG 7971 | reverse complement strand
GGTTGCTTTTTTATTTAATTCCATTTTTAGTTAAAATATCTTGTAAGGTATTTATAGCATTTATATATCTATTTCTATCATCCTCACTAAATTTAGAAAACTTTTCTTCTAACTTAATGCTTAACTTTTCCATAAAGTCTAGAGCAATCTCATTTCCTTGTTCTGTAGTATTAATTAAGTATTTTCTTCTATCTGATAAATCTCTTTCTCTAATTACAAATCCTTTTTGCGCTAAATCATCTACCATGCTAGTTAAACTTCCTTTTTCTATGTTTAACTTTGAACATAGATCAGTCATACTTATAGATCCATTATTTTTTATAAATAGTAAAGCTCTTAACTGAGTTTTATTTACATTATACGTACTTGCATATTGTTTTAGATACTCTAGATAAAGGCTTGAATATATTTTTGGAAATGTTTTAGATAAAAAGCTTATTGTATCTGATATTATATAATTCATTTTACCCCTCCAGATATTATAATTTATTATCTTTTCAGATATTCCATTATAGTTTACATTAAAATATTTATTAATACAATACCTTTTTAAAATAAAATAATCTCAATTTATTACTAATTTTTTAGCTAAAATAAAAATAAAGCATGTTATTTTAGTTTTAATTAAAACTAAATAATATGCTTTAACTTACTACACTATTTTCTATTTAAATATCTACTTTCATACATAAAGTATAATATTAACGCAACTATTGAGAATGCAACAGGACCTGCTATCATGAATATAGTATCTAAAGTTCTACCTCCTAGAGCTGGTTCTACTACACTAAATACATTAGCAAATCCAACTACAATAGTAACTATTACAGATACAAATATAGCTGATCCATAAGTTTTAAAAACTACAAATGGTTTTTCAACTTTTCCTTCTAATTGCTTTTTCTTAAATCTTGGGAAAGCTCCTGATAAAAATATATATGGCACTGTCATTGCAACATTAGTCATAAGAGCTAATAAATTAAAGAATGCTTTACCATTTGAACCACCAAATGAAACTATTAATATTATTGCTATTGCTATGATAGCTTGTACTTTCATAGCATTTATAGGCATTCCATCTCTTATTTCACTAAATCTACCTGGCCAAATTTCTTTTGGAGATCCCTCAATTAATGTTTTAAGCGGTGAATATGTTAATGTGAAGAACGCTCCTGTTAATGCTAAGAACATTGAAAAACCTACAAATCTAGCTATCCACATTCCAAGTGTTATTGCAGATGTATCAGCCATTCCAAATGCTCTTCCTAATTCAAATCCTAAGTTTCTCATAAGCACATAGGCAACATTTGCCATATTAACATTTGGAGAGTCTAATATAGCTGACCAGTTAGTAAACATACCACAAGCAAAAATACCAAGTGCATAACCTACTGCTATTACTATAGCTGATATTGTAAGACCTTTAGGGAAAGTAGTTTCAGCATTTTCAGTTTGGTCTACTAATCCTCCTAGGACTTCTAATCCTCCAAAAGCAAATATTGCAAATGTTGAGAATGATAGCATTGTTATTGGTGTTTGATATGCTGGATTTGGAGATACTGTAAAGTCTCTAGCTATATCTTTTATTGGTTGTGCAAACTCAAATCCATTTAAAAGTAATACTAAAAATCCTCCAAGAAGTAATACTACGTTTAATAATGCTACTGCTGTACCACCAATAGATGTTACTTTTTTTATTTTTTCTATTCCTTTAGTAGCTACAAAAGTTACTAATAATATCCATAAACATCCTAGCATTCCTAAAATTTGAGTAGCATTTAATCCTACAAATGCTAATTCACCTGTTCTATCTTTTCCAAATATTGCATTTGATAATGGTACCCATATAGTTGATGATACATTTACCATCCAAATTATATAAGATGCATACCACATGAATGTTCCTATAAATGCATATTTAGCACCTACAGACTTTTCCATCCAAGAGTATATACCTCCAGTTTCTTTTTTATATGCAGCTCCATACTCTGCCATCATAAAAGCATATGGTATAAAGAATAATATTGCGCTAATTACATACCATGGTATTGCTGCATATCCCATTAAATAAAATGCTCTCGGCATATTTGCAAATCCAAATACTGATGTAAATATCATCAGTATTAATGATATCAGAGTTAATTTTTTGGATGTGTTAGTATTTCCTGCCATTATGGTTCCTCCTTAGCATGATATAATATTACTTTTTGCAAGAAGTACCATTTCAATTCATATATATAACATTTTATATTTTTAATGTTACTCGGTTTTATACATATTTTTATATTTTTAAGTCGATAGACTTATGATTGATTTTTAACTATTAGATTCCATATTTTCTAAAAAAATAAACTCATATAGATTAGGATATAATTTACCTTATCAATATGAGCTTATTTTTTAACTCTTTATATAAAATTTTATACGTGTAAATCTATTTTTAATCCTATATCTTCTTTATAAGGCTCTATTGCAGGTTCTAATGTCTCATTTACAAATTCTACAACTTGCTCTGGAGCTATTCCCACAAAGTTTTTAGGATCCATTATAGATAACATTTCTTCTTTGCTCATTTTAAATGAATCATCATTCATTATAAGCTCCATTAAATTATTATCTAAACCTTCATGCTTAACTCTATAAGCTGCCTTCATAGAATATTCTCTTATTATTTCATGAAGCTCTTGTCTGTCTCCACCTCTTTTTACAGCTTCCATTAAAATAGTTTCTGTTGCCATAAATGGAAGTTCCTCATTTATATGTTTATTTATCATGCTTTCATAAACTACTAATCCATCAGTTACATTCATTCCTATTTCAATTATAGCATCTGCTGCCATAAATGCTTGAGGTATAGCTAATCTTTTGTTTGCTGAATCGTCTAAGCTTCTTTCTAACCATTGAGTAGCTTGTACTAATGCAGGACTTAAAGATTCTGATATTATATACTTAGAAAGTGACGCTATTCTTTCACTTCTCATTGGATTTCTTTTGTAAGCCATTGCAGATGAACCTATTTGATTTTTTTCAAAAGGCTCTTCTAATTCTTTTAAACTTTGTAAAAGTCTTATATCGTTAGTCATTTTGTGCATACTTTGAGCTATACCTGATAATACGCTTATTACTTGATAGTCTAATTTTCTTGTATAAGTTTGCCCACTTACAGCATATGAAGACTTGTATCCCATTTTTTCACAAACTAATCTATCAAGTTCTTTTATTTTACCTGTATCGCCTTCAAATAAGCTAACAAAACTTGCTTGAGTACCAGTAGTACCCTTAACACCTCTTAGTTTCATATTATCTATTCTATAATTTAAATCTTCTAAATCTATTATTAAATCTTGAGCCCATAAAGTTGCTCTTTTACCAACTGTTGTAAGTTGAGCAGCTTGGAAGTGAGTAAATCCAAGCGTTGGCATATCTTTATATTTTAGAGCAAATTCTTTTAAGTTATTTATTAGGTTTACAAGCTTAACTCTTATAAGTTTTAATGCTTCATTCATTTGTATAACATCTGTGTTATCTCCAACATATGCTGAAGTAGCACCTAAATGTATTATACCTTTAGCATTTTCACATTGCATACCATATGCTTTTACATGACTCATAACATCATGTCTAACTTCTTTTTCTATTTTTCTAGCTTCATCAAAATTTATATTTTCTATATTAGCTTTTAACTCAGCTATTTGCTCATCAGTTATATTTATTCCTAGTTCTTTTTCACCTTCTGCAAGTGCAACCCATAATTTTCTCCAAGTAGAGAATTTAAATTGTGGCGAGAATATGTAGCTCATGTCTTTACTACAATATCTATCTGTTAAAGGATTTGTATATGTGTTATATTTGTTATCTATCATAATTTGCACCTTCCTTGAGTCTTTTTATAACCTAATTATACAAAATATACCGAACTATAACAAGTTTTTTTTTGTTTATGTTCATCTTTACTTTTCATTTATCTTGAGATTTTCCTTATTCGCTAAGTAATCTACACTTTCACTATCAACAAAATTTAAAACATATTTATACCTTATTGCATAGTATTTATCGCTCCATCCCAATTGATTTTTTATATCTTCTTCCTCTGCACCTAATCTTAATGCTATAGCTGCAAATGAATGTCTAAAATCTTTTGCTGAATACTGAGACAGTCCTGCTAAACTTAATGCCTTACTTACTATTAATCTTACATTTCTATCTGTTATAGAATTACTCTTTTGTGTAGTAAATACAAAATCTTCACTTGGAGTTATAATTTCCTCTAATCCTGAGTAATTTCTATAATCTTCTATTAATTTAAAGCAATATGGATGAAGTTTAACTATTCTTTCTTTTCTACCTTTTCCTAATTTAGTATAATAGTTATCTTTCTCATCAACCATTATATCTTTCCATTTTAAGTTTACAAGCTCATTTAGTAAGCATCCCGTAGTTATTAAGAATACTATTATTACCCTATCTCTAATATTTAGTTTATGTAATACGTCTATAAGCTTATTTATTTCTTGTATGCTAAGTACATCATCTTTAGTTTTTATTCTTGTTACTGCTGGTTTTTCAACATGTCTAAAAGGATTTATTTCTATATATTCTTCTTTCATTAAAAAATTATAGAAACTATGTAAATAACTATAAATTTTTTCACATGTTGATTTTGCATATCTTTCTTGAATATAGTCTATAAATTTTTTACAATCATGTTTTGTTACATAAACTAAGTCTTTATTTTTCAGAAATTCTTTAAATAATGTTATTTTAGATAAGTAGTCATGCTTTGTTGTTGGGCTTAGCTTCCTTGAAAAACTTTTAAAAACTTCATATTCATAATCATCTAATCCCTTTGTAGTATACATAATGTCTCCTTTCTTATTCTTTATAATTTATTTAATATTTTATCTTATGTATTGAATATATTTTATAATATTGATATACTTTTATAGTTAACGTATTTTACGTTACTTAGATTTTAAATTGGAGGTAATTAATATGCTTGATATTTTTAAAGCTATTATCTTAGGTGTAGTTCAAGGAATTACTGAATGGTTACCTGTAAGTAGTACTGGACATATGATACTAGTTGATGAGTTTATAAAACTAAATATGCGTCCTGAATTTATAAGTACTTTTTTAGTAGTAATTCAGTTTGGTTCAATCCTTGCTGTTCTTACAATATTCTTTAAAAAGCTAAATCCATTTGATAGCTCAAAGAGCAGAATTCAACAACGTGAAACTATAGATTTATGGATTAAAGTTATAATCGCAGTTATACCGTCTTGTTTAATCGGTGTATTATATGAAGATAAAATAGATGAGTTATTCTTTAATTCAACTACTGTAGCTATAGCACTTATAGTTTACGGTATAATAATGATAGTTCTTGAAAACAGAAATAAAAAACCTAAAGTTAATGATTTTTCACAACTTACATATAAGTTAGCTATTGGTATTGGATTATTCCAATGCTTAGCTTTAATACCTGGTACATCTAGATCTGGTTCTACTATAATAGGTGCTACACTTTTAGGAGCATCTAGATATGTAGCTGCAGAATTCTCATTCTTCTTAGCTATACCAACTATGCTTGGTGCTAGTGCTTTAAAACTTTATAAAGCAGGTTTTGCATTTACTGGATTTGAATGGATTGTACTAGCAACTGGCTCTATAGTAGCATTTATTGTTTCAGTATTTGTTATTAAATTATTAATGGATTATATTAAAAAACATGACTTTAAAGTATTTGGTTACTATAGAATAGTTCTAGGGATAATAGTACTTAGCTATTTCTGGATATTTTAGTATTATAAAGTAAAAGAAGCACAAATGTGCTTCTTTTTTATTTTGACTCTATAAGAAGCTTTATTATATCGCTAGAGTTTTCATTAAAAGTAGTGATTATACTTAAGTAATCACAAGCTCTATTTATAGCTAAATATACTTTATTTAAATCTCCTACGAAGTCATTTATTTGATAATCTTGTTCTTTATCATTTATTGTATGATTATATAGCATTTCTAACTGACAAATTATTATTGCCTTATATTCTAAGTTTCTAATTGTATAAATATTAGACATTGTAACGCCAGGTTTTTTGCTTATATTAGTTAAATTCTCTTCTGCATATATATATGGTATTTCAGCTTCTTCTAGGGCCTTTTTAAGCATATATTGGAAGTATATAGTTTTGCCATTTTTAAGTTTTTTCTTATTATATGGATATATAATTCCTATTTCAGAATAATCTAGTCCTTTTTTACTTACTAAATATTCAATTTCCCATAAAACAGAGCTAATTTGTTCATCTAAATCACTAACTTTTATAATATCTACAGCTTTATTTCCACTTCTAATTGCTTTAGTTTCATAAAATTCATTATGATTTATATTACTTCTTAAATTTTTAATATATTCATTAGAATTTTTAGCGTAATTATTGCCAAACTCAACAAGTTCCATAGACTGTCTATAGTTTTTATCTAAGAATATTTTCTCTTCAAATTCTATCTCATCATATACACCTTTAAATATATTTAAATTAGTAGATATATTTATTGAGTCACATGAAAACATATTAAATATAAACTTACTCTTATATAAAAATTCTCTAATAAACTCTATATTTGATTTTGAAAAACTTTCCGCCTCATCTATAAATATTCCTTTAAACATGTGTTTATTTTTTATAATATTTTTGGCTTGTTTTAATAAATTATTGAAAGTTTTTTCAAAATCTTTTTTCAGCATATTATAATCTACAATTAAATTATACTTTTTAGCTAATTTAAAAATAAAAGAACTAAATGTGTATATTTCTAAGTTATTATTCCCCTTATATAATAGTTGTACTTTTTCTCTTAATTCATTACATGCTTGTTTTGAATCCGTTAATATTAAAAATTTATGATGCGGATATACTCTAGCTAATTTCATAGCTCTAGATATCATAATAGTACTCTTACCTGTCCCAGAACCACCTGTAAATAATGTATTACCATACTTTATAGATATTACATCTCTCATTTGGCTACCTTTTATCATATCAGCACTATATTTATAATCATCATTATAAAATGAGATTTTTTTAAACTGTTTATTTAAATTAGCCTTATCGTTTATAACATAGTATTCTGGACATATTTCTAATATAAATAAATTTAAATCTATCTCATTATTACTTTCTTTTAAGTAACCATTTATAAGGTCTTTATTGTCTATAATATTTTGAAGTTTAGTCTTATCTATTATATGATTATTAACAAATTCATTATCTTTATAATCGTCATCTAATTCTACATATGGCATAATAAAAATATAATTATAGAATATATTTTTATTATTTTGTGCCATTTTAAGTTTTAGTAAATCATTTTCTTCATTCATTACTTCAATTAGCTCTTCTTCTAATATGAAAAATAAATCCTCTGTTGTATCCATAAATTTTATAAATAAAATCTTATTATCTTTTATATACAACATATCTGTATTTATTCCTTTAAAAGGAGTAACTTTTGGCACAATATTAATATCTTGATTCATCTTTTCATAAAAGCTTTTTTCTATTTCTTTTATCTTTAAAGCATCTAGTTGAGAGTTAATATTTATGTACTGATTCACCTTACATTCCCCCTTATTTTATAATAATTATACCATTTTAACTTATACTTTGCTATATCGGTTATTTTTAAATGTAAAATTTTACATATTTATATTAAATTTTGATTTTAAATACATATAATAAGTTTTTATACAAAATAAGGAGAGTATATTATACCCCCCTATAAATTACATTTTATAATTCTTTTCCATCCATAAATTCATTTTTCTTCTTACATCATTTTCTTTTACTTCATAAAATGTAGCATCTTTTGTAGTATAAGTTTGTACTAAATTCTCTACATCTGTAGGATAATCTATAAATGATCCATTTTTATTTTCAAATCCAACACTCATTATATCATACTTATCATCTTTTTCAGTAAGTACTACTCCATATTCTATATCTTCATTTTTATCACAATTTGTTATTTTTACATATTGATTTTTAGCTAATTTATTTAACATAAAATACATCCTTTCTTTTCGTTTGTATTTATTATTACCAATTTAGTTATGTATCATATACTTTTTATATTTTTATTTTAAATAACTTTTATAAATATTATTTTTATATATTTAAATTTTTATACATTAAATTTTTGTATTAATATATTTATATGATAATAGGCTATATATTAGTTTTTAAGCTCGTTTCTAATACTTAATATATATATTATTAGATTTCAAATTTTAATTATATATTCTGATTTATTATAAATATTTATATATTAATTTTATAAATTTAAACTAAAAAAGAGAGGTAAATTACCTCTCTTTTATCTATTTAGCATATTCAATTGCTCTAGTTTCTCTTATTATACTTACTTTAATTTGTCCAGGATATTCAAGTTCATCCTCGATTTTTTTAGTCATTTCTCTAGCTAATAAGTGGATATCCTCATCGCTTACATTTTCAGGTTTAACCATTATTCTAACTTCTCTACCTGCTTGTATAGCAAACGATTTTTCTACGCCTTCATAAGAATTAGCTATTTCTTCTAATTTTTCTAATCTCTTAATGTACGCTTCTAAAGTTTCACGTCTAGCACCTGGTCTAGCTGCTGATATAGCATCTGCTGCAGTAACTAAAACTGCTTCTATTGTTTGTGGTTCATAGTCACCATGGTGAGTACTCATAGCATGTATTACGTCTTTAGATTCTTTATATCTCTTTAATAAGTCCATACCTATTTCTACATGTGTACCTTCCATTTCGTGATCTACTGCTTTTCCTATATCATGAAGTAAACCTGCTCTTTTAGCTAATTTAACATCTGCCCCTATCTCTGCTGCCATTATCCCAGCTATGTGAGCTACTTCTATAGAATGCTTAAGAACATTTTGTCCATAACTTGTTCTATAATTAAGTCTACCTAATAATCTTACTAATTCAGGATGTATTGCATGTACACCAGTTTCAAAAGTAGCTTGTTCCCCATATTCTTTTATTATGTTATCTACTTCTTTTCTAGCTTTTTCAACCATCTCTTCTATTCTAGCAGGATGTATTCTTCCATCAGCTATTAATTTTTCAAGAGCAACTCTTGCAACTTCTCTTCTTATAGGATCGAATCCTGATAAAATTACAGCTTCTGGTGTATCATCAATTATAAGATCTATCCCTGTTAATGTTTCTAAAGTTCTTATATTTCTACCTTCTCTACCTATGATTCTACCCTTCATCTCATCATTAGGTAAGTTTACTACTGTAACAGTAGTTTCTGCAACATGGTCTGCTGCACATTTTTGGATGGCATACCCTATTATTTCCCTTGATTTCTTTTCAGCATCTTCTTTAGCTTGAGCTTCTATCTCTTTTATCATTATAGACATTTCACGTCTTACTTCTCTTTCAGCATTAGTTAATATAATATCCTTTGCTTTATCTGAAGTTATCCCTGATATATTCTCTAGCTTTTCTAATTGTTGAGTCTTTATAACCTCAACTTCCTCTGTTTTTTTCTCTACATTTTTTAGTTTATCATTTAAACTAGTTTCTTTAGATTCTAAGTTTTGTAACTTTTTATCTAATACTTCTTCTTTTTGAATTACTCTTTTTTCATACTTTTGTAAATCAATTCTTCTCTCTTTGTTTTCTCTTTCAGCTTCGCTTCTCCACTTATGGATCTCTTCTTTTGCTTCTAGTAGCTTTTCTTTTTGTACTGTCTCTGAATCTCTAGCTGCCTTTTCTAATATTTCTTTAGCTAGGTTTTCAGCTTGACCTATTTTTGATTCGGAAATATTTTTTCTTACAAAATATCCTACTATAATACCAACGGCTGCACCTATTAAAATCATTACGAACTGCATTATGACATCCACCTCCTTTGTTAATAATCCCAAAATGTCATCTCTAAAACTTTCAAAATCATTTTTATAATCACAAGTAAAACTATATATATGTAAAGTACCCTAAATACACATAATCTGTCTTGTAATCTAAGCAAATTACTCTTACTTTAATTTTTCTAAAAATAGTTTGCTATAAAATCAAAATTAGATAATTTATCCTTCTTTAATTTTATAATTTTTTCTAACTCATGTCAAGTTAATAGGAGGTGTGTATATTTTTTTATTATTCTAATGTATCTTCTTCTTCTTGTGCATTTTCTCTAGTTTCATCTAATTTATAATGTTTTCTTACTTTTACATCTATTTCTTCTATTAAATCTGGATTATCAATTAAGAATTTTTTAACATTTTCTCTACCTTGTCCAAGTTTAATTTCCTCATAAGCATACCATGCTCCTGATTTTTTAACTATATCTACTCCAGCAGCTATATCAAGTAAATCTCCAACTTTAGATATACCTTCTCCATACATTATATCAAACTCTGCTTGCTTAAATGGTGGAGCTACTTTATTTTTAACAACCTTAACTCTTGTTCTATTCCCTATTACTCTGTCTCCTTGCTTTATAGAATCTATTCTTCTAACATCAAGTCTTACTGAAGAGTAGAACTTAAGAGCACGTCCACCAGTTGTAGTTTCTGGGTTACCAAACATTATACCAACTTTTTCTCTTAACTGATTTATAAATAATGCCACGCAGTTAGATTTTTTTATAGAACCTGTTAATTTTCTAAGTGCTTGAGACATAAGTCTTGCTTGAAGACCAACATGACTATCTCCCATATCTCCTTCTATTTCCGCTCTTGGAACTAATGCTGCAACCGAGTCAACTACTATTATATCTATTGCACCACTTCTTATTAATGCTTCTGCTATTTCTAACGCTTGTTCCCCTGTGTCTGGTTGAGATATTATTAAATTGTCTATATCTACACCTAAAGCTTTTGCATAAACTGGATCTAGCGCATGTTCTGCATCTATAAATGCTGCTATTCCACCTTGTTTTTGTGCTTCTGCTACAGTATGAAGTGCAACTGTTGTCTTACCTGAAGATTCTGGTCCGTATACTTCTATTATTCTTCCCTTTGGAAGTCCTCCTATACCAACTGCTATATCAAGACCTATAGACCCTGTAGGTATAACGTCTATTGCCATTGAAGTAGCTTCTCCTAACTTCATTACTGAACCCTTACCGAATTCCTTTTCTATTTGTCCTAACGCTTGATTAAGCGCTTTTAATTTATCTTGTTCTATACTCATTTTAATACCATCCTTTCATCTATATAAATCAAACATTTGTTCTCTAAACTATATATTGATTATATCTTATAAATCTTATATAGTCAATTCTTAAAATAGTTTAAATTGTTCTTTATTTATCTATTTTTAAAATATTTTTGACGATGAATTCTAAATAAGTTTTCAGTAAAATTTTACCACACCCATTTTATTTATAAACCTTTATTTATATTTTTATACAAAATTTATATTTATATTTAAAAAGCTGTAAAAGGTAATTAAAATTATCTTTTACAGCTTATATTATTATTTACTATCCATAAATAAATGTTTATTTTTGTATAAATATTCCCATCCTGAATATAACGTAAGTAATGTAGCAATAAGTATAGTTATATCACCTATTATTATTAAAAGTGAATTATCAAAATTAGCCCCTAATAATAATAACGGTATTGCTACCATTTGGCTTATTGTTTTTAGTTTTCCACCACCACTTGCCGCTATAACCTTTCCATCAGCTGCTGCAATTGCTCTTAATATACTTACAGTAAGTTCTCTAGCTACGATTATTATAACCATCCATCCAGGAACTAAGTCTACTTCTATCATACAAATAAGTGCTGATATAACTAAAAGTTTATCTGCTAATGGGTCCATAAATTTTCCAAAGTCAGTTACTAAATTATGTTTTCTAGCAATATTTCCATCCATTGCATCTGTTATAGCTGCAATTATGAAAACTAAACATGCTATCAAAAATTTGTTCGGTATGTCAAATAACATTACCAGTATGAATACTGGTATTAAAAATATCCTAAATAAAGTTAATTTATTAGGCAAGTTCATTAATAACATCTCCCATTAAATCATATTCTAGCGCATTATTTATTTTTACAGTTACAAATTCTCCAACCTCAAGCTTATTTTCAGATTTTACATATACTATACTGTCTATTTCTTCTGCATCTCCTTGAGTTCTTCCTATATAAACCTTATCTTCTATTTGTTCTTCAACTAATACTTCATATACATTTGAAACTTTAGCTGCATTAAGTTCTTGTGATATACCTTGTTGAACTAACATTAAAGCATCTCTTCTTTCGATCTTAACTTCTTCATCCAAGTGATTAGGTAGTTTATCTGCTGGTGTATCTTCTTCTCTTGAATATGCAAATGCACCTAATCTATCAAATTTAGCTATTTTTGCAAACTCTACTAATTCTTCAAAGTCTTCTTCAGTTTCACCTGGGAACCCTACTATTATTGTAGTTCTTAAAGTAGCATCTGGTATATACTTTCTTATCATTTCTATTTTTGATAATATATCTTCTTTAGTTGTATGTCTATTCATTAGTTTTAGTATTCTATTACTTGCGTGTTGTATTGGCATATCAAAATAATTACATATATTATCGTACTTTTTAATAACTTTAACTAATTCTTCAGTTATAGATTCTGGATATGAATACATTATTCTTATCCACTTTAGACCTTCGATTTGTGCAAGTTCTTCTAAAAGCTCTGGTAACATCTCTTTGCCATATAAGTCACAACCATACTTTGTTGTATCTTGTGCTATAACTACAACTTCTTTAACTCCTCTAGCTGCTAATCCTTTTGCTTCAGTTATTATATCTTCCATCTTTCTACTTCTATATTTACCCCTTAATTTAGGTATTATACAGTAAGTACACTTATTGTCACAACCTTCACCTATCTTTAAATAAGCCATGTGAGCCGGAGTTGATATATATCTTGGTAACTCTTCATTATATGCAAATTCTATGTCATTTAAGCTTACTATATGCTTTTCTTCTTTTAATGACGCTATTATTTCGTCTATATTTTGATAACTTCCTGTTCCAACTATTGCGTCTATCTCAGGAATTTCAGCCTTTAATTCTTCAGAGTATCTTTGAGCTAAACATCCTGTTACTATAAGAATTTTTAAATTTGCAGTTTCTTTAAGCTTAGCAAGTTCAAGTATAGTATCAATTGATTCTTGCTTTGCTGATTCTATAAATCCACAAGTGTTAACTAATATTATATCCGCTTCTTCAAAGTCTCCTACTAATTTATATCCTTTTTTATTAAGTATTCCCATCATTATTTCTGCATCTACCAGGTTTTTAGAACATCCTAGCGATTCTAGTGCTATTTTTAACATTGTATCTCTCCTTTTGTTGCTGCTTTATGAAATGTCATTGCTTCTTCTAAAGCTTTTTCCATATTATCAAAATTTATAACTTTATTGTAAGTATACTTCTTAACTGAATGTAAATATAGAGGATCATAGTATTCTACTAAATACTTTTCTACAAGTTCTTCATATTTACCTTCATCTAATAAATTTATATACTCATCTACTTTATTATTACCAAGTCTTTTTCTAAACTTAGATATACACGTCTTTAGTACTTCTACATTTTCACTATCTTTACCATATATATAATCTCTGCATAATCTTTTAACCCTATTTTCTAAACTACATTCTAAAAGCAAATGATATCCATCTCTAACTATTGCATCATAAATTTCATTAGGTATTAATACATGTCCTACTCTTTTACTTTCACTTTCTATAAACACATAGTCAGTAGTTGAGAAAAATAAATTTTCAAAGATTTTAGTCTCAAAATGCTTTTGAGATGGTGGTTTTTCGTCAAAAGTTATAAATCCAAAAGTAGACCCACTATTTTTAGCTATCCCTTCTAAGTCAATATTATCTATATTTTTTTCTTCTAACATCTTTAGTAAATCTGTTTTTCCTGCTCCAGTTAAACCATGTACTACTACAAAGTTTTTAGTGTCCATTATATTTTGTAAATAGTTTAATACATAGTTTCGGTATGCTTTATATCCACCTTCAAGTTGGTAGACATTTATCCCTAGAGATGATAGTAGATTAACTATAGACCCACTTCTCATCCCACCTCTAGCACAATATACAACTATATTATCATACTCTCCTGCAAATGATGTTACTTGCATATATATATCTTTTAACTTATATGTTACATACTCAAATCCTCTTTGGATAGCTTCATGCTTTCCTTGCATCTTATATATAGTTCCTACTTCATTGTGTTCATTATCTTTAAATAATGGCATATTAAATGCATTTAGTATATTATCTTCTTTATGTTCTGATTCAGTTCTTACATCTATAAATATTGCATTTTTAAGTACTAATGCATCCTCTACCTTTATTGTTTTCAATTTTATTCACCTTCTAAATTTTGTAAGTCTTGTTTGCTCATTAATACCTTTCTAGGTTTACTTCCTTCGCTTTTACCAACAATTCCACGTTCTTCCATAGAGTCTATAAGTCTTGCTGCTCTATTAAATCCTATTTTAAATTTTCTTTGTAGCATAGATGCTGATCCTTGACCACTTTCAACTACAAACTCTATAGCTTGGTTTAATAATTCATCTTCATCACTTGATTTAGATATATTAGCTTTAGATATAGTTTCCATTATAGTATCTTCATATTTAACTTCTTCCCTTACTTGGCTCTTCACGTAGTCTATAATTTTTTCCGACTCATTTTCTGATATAAATGCCCCTTGAAGTCTTACGGGTTTCGCTGCACCTAATGGGTAGAATAACATATCACCTTTACCAAGTAATTTTTCTGCTCCACCCATATCAAGTATAGTTCTTGAGTCTGTCTGAGATGAGACTGCAAAAGCAATTCTTGATGGTATATTTGCTTTTATAACACCTGTTATAACATCAACTGAAGGCCTTTGCGTTGCAACTATTAAATGCATACCTGCAGCTCTTGCCATTTGTGCCAATCTACAAATATAATCTTCAACATCATTTGCACTTGCCATCATTAAGTCAGCAAGCTCGTCTATTATTATTACAATCTTTGGAAGTTTTTCTTCCGCCTTTTCATTGTAACTTGTTATATCTTTTACTTGAGTGTCTGCAAATAATTTATATCTTCTATTCATTTCAACAACTGCCCAATTAAGTGCATTTGCTGCTTTTTTCGGATCTGTAACTACTGGTATTAATAAGTGTGGTATTCCGTTATAACTTGCAAGTTCAACAACCTTAGGGTCTATAAGTAAAAACTTAACTTCATCAGGTTTAGCTTTGTATAATATACTATTTATTAAAGTATTTACACAAACACTTTTTCCAGAACCAGTTGACCCTGCTATAAGTAAATGAGGCATTTTTCCTATATCACCTATAATTGGTTTTCCACTTATATCTTTACCTAAAGCCATAGCTAATGGAGAATCAAACTTTTTAAATTCATCACTTTCAATAACATCTCTAAGCCCTACCATTTGTGCTTCTTCATTTGGAACTTCTATACCTATTGCACTTTTACCTGGTATTGGAGCTTCTATTCTTATACTTTTTGCCGCTAAGCTTAAAGCTATATCATCCGTTAAATTTACTATTTTACTAACTTTAACTCCTGGGCTTGGCTGTATTTCATATCTAGTTATAGTAGGTCCAACTGTAACTTGATTAACTTTTGCTTCAACTCCAAAGTCAGATAATGTCTTTTCAAGTAAAGATGCATTTTTTAACACTTTCTTTCTACCATTATCATCAGTTTTTTTATCAACTTTATTTAAAATCTCAACACTTGGTATTTTATAATTTTCATATGTTGCTTCTGATTTAACATTTATTGGTTGAGTCTTTTGTATATCATTGTTTAAATTATTTGATTTTTGCTTTTCTTTAGGTTCTTCTTTAATATCTTGAAGTCCTTTTAGTACCTCTAGCTCAGACATACTTTGAGTTCCTTCTAATATTTCTAAATACTCATCTTCTGCTTTGTTAAATCCTACTATCTTTATAGTTTTATCATTAACGTCTTCATTATAATCCATAACTGCTTCTTCGACTTTTTCTGCCTTTTTCTTAGACATAAAATTCTTTAACTTGCCTTCTTTTTTAACAACTGTATTTTCATCAACTTCATCAGTTATCATGTCTATTGCAGATTGTTTCATATTTAAAACTCGATCCTTAAAACTTAAATCTTTGTTACTGTTATTTTTACTAGCTACATTTGACATTACATCCTTTATAGATATATTAAATGTAAACATAACAGTTATTATAAGCGCAAATACACTTATTAACCAACTACCTGTTATACCAAATATTTTACTTAAATAGTAAGTTATTGTAGTTGCTATCAGTCCACAACCTTCACCATTTACCCCCATTTGCATAACCGGTTTTAACATTTCTGGACTTAGTGGACTATCAACTGGAAGGTTTCTAGCATTCATAAGCCCATAAAATACAAATATAAACGCTATACCTGCATAATATACTTTAGTATGTTTAAGCCTGTATATATACTCATTTCCATCAAAGAATCCAAGTATCCCTGTTGCAATTACTATAAATGGTATAGCAATTGAAAGAGACCCAAATAGACCTTTAAATAATGATTGCATTATGTTTCCTATCAAACCCATTGAACTTGAATTTAAACTATATAATAAAAATATACCTACAAATATGGTTACTAGGTTGTGATATTCTGCATTAAAGCTTAGTTTATTATCTTTCTTTTTGCTCTTTTTTTTCTTAGCCATCAATCTCACCTCTTATTTTTTTACAGTTTCATATAATCAACTATATCTAATAAAAAATATCTCTATAGTTAACTAATTATAATATTTAAAATTTAATTATCTAGACCATAGCAAAAAGTGTTAATGCCTTAACACTAACACTTTAATCTATATTTTTTAATTATATCATATAATACATTATTTGAACAAATCTTATTTATTTTCGTCACTATTGCTATTTGTTGTTTCATTAGATTCTTTTATTAGTTCTCTTAATTTAGATAAAGCTTCTTTTAACCCTCCAACTTCATCTATAAGACCACATTCAACAGCTTCTTTTCCTATAAGAACACTACCTACATCGCTTACAAGTTCATCCTTTGAGTGCATAATTTTTATAAGCGTTTCTCTTTCTATATTTGATGTTCTAGTAATAAAATCAACTATTCTCTCTTGCATTTTCTTGAAATATTCAAAAGTTTCATTAACACCAATTACTAATCCATTAGTTCTAATTGGATGTACTATCATTGTAGCTGTTGGTGCTATAAAAGAATAATCTCCAGCTGTAGCAAGTGGAACTCCTATACTGTGACTTCCTCCAAGTACTAAAGTTACTACTTTTTTAGATGTAGAATTTATAAGTTCTGCCATAGCTAATCCTGCTTCAACATCTCCGCCTACTGTATTTAATACTATTAGTACCCCTTTTATCTCAGGGCTTTCTTCTATTGAATAAAGCATTGGTATTATATGTTCATATTTAGTAGCTTTCTTTTGCGGATTACCTATAAAGTGACCTTCTATTTCTCCTATTATAGTTATACATTGTATATCTTTAGTAGGCTGTGGAGGCATATTAGGCACTCCCATTTGTTTTATATTCTGTATTTCTTCACTTTCTGGAACTGGATTATTTTCAGCCTCACTTTTTACTTGTTTGCTTTTAGTTTTATCTTTATTTTTACTCCCATCAAGATTTGGCATGTTTATATTATTATTGAAGTTGTTCTCTTCATAGTAGTTCATATGTAATACTCCTCTCAAAATATGCTTTAGGATTATTATTTCCAAAAATATCATAAAAAATTCGTTATACGAACGTTACTACTTTTTATAATATGCATATTTTAAGAGGAGTATTTATTATCTATATTCTATTTTAGGTAAAATTCATTATGAATTGCATGAACTGCGCTTGACATATCTTGTTTATTCACTAAGCAAGATATTGTCATATTTGAATCAGATGTCTGAAGTAAATCTATTTTAGATTTTGCAAGTGAACTTACTACCCTAGACATTATACCAGGTATTCCTGTCATGTTTGAACATATTAAGGTTACTTTTGATAAACCTTTATTTATTTCATATTCTACCTCAAATTTATTTAATGTCTCTTCTAAGCTGTTTATATTTTCTTCGTCTATGATAAATATTTTTTCGTCTATAAAAAAGTTTATCATATCTATGCTTATATTATTTTTTCCTAGTTCATTTATTATATTTATAAACACATCTTCTTTTGCTTTTATTTTTACTTGAGCTATTTTATCTTTATTGGCTACTGTAGCCATAAAATTAAAATTTTTCTCATAAGATTTTTTACAATTTTTATTGTCACATTCTAGACAAATTTTAGTTCCTTCACAGGCTGGGTTTAGCGTATTTTTTATAGCCAAAGTTATATTTCCACTTTTGGCAAGTTGTACTGCTCTTGGGTGAATTACTTTTGAACCTTTATCTGCCATTTGAAATACTTCTTCATAATCTATACATTTTAAAACTTTAGCCCCTGGCTCAACTCTAGGGTCTGCTGTCATTATACCATCTACATCTGTATATATTTCAACTATATCACAATCTAGAGCTTTTCCTATTGCAACAGCTGAAGTATCACTACCACCTCTTCCAAGTGTAGTTATTTCTCCATCCTCTGTCGCACCTTGAAAGCCTGCTATTACAACTACTTTTTTCTTCTCAAGCTCATTTATTATTCTAGTAGGATTTATATCTAGTATTTTTGCATTTGAAAAATCATCACTAGTTATAATTCCTGCTTGAGCTCCAGTTAAAAAAACTGCATCTATATTTTGTGATTTAAGCATATTAACAAGTATTGTTCCAGATATTATCTCACCACAAGACATTAAGATATCTAGTTCTCTTTTTTGTGGTTCTACCTCTATTTCTTTACACAAACCTATAAGAGTATCAGTAGCATAAGGTGCACCTTTTCTTCCCATTGCTGATACAACTACTACTAATTCTAGATTTTTATCTTTTTCTTTGTACGACTTTACTATTTTGCAAACCTCATTCATTTTTTCATAGGATTCAACTGATGTACCTCCGAATTTCTGAACTAAAATCCCCATATATAAGCCTCCTAGTAAACACCATCATATTCTATTATTATCATGTCGTTTCCTATCTTTCTAACATTTCTCCATGGTACTTCTAGTGTTGATTTATCTTTTTTAATTCCAAAAAATCCTCTTTCTCTTGGTACTAAAAGGGCAAGTATTTCTCCCGTAGTCTCATCTAATATAAGGTCACATTCTCCAATTACACCTAGTCTTTCCCCTGTTACTAGGTTAACTATTTCTTTACCTGCTATTTCAGATAAATTCATGTTTATCCCCCCAATTTTTATCTATTAAATAGTAAATCACTATAATTTAATATCCTCTACACCTCTACCTACGATACATACGCCTAGTTTATCTACATTAAATATTTTATCTATTACTTTGTTTACCATCTCGCTGTTGACATTGTCTATGCATTTTAATATATCATCAGTAGTTCTTACATTTTTATTTAGTAACATAGCTTTTCCAAATGCCATCATTCTGCTACTCGTACTTTCTAAACCTAATATATAACTTCCCTTAAGCTGTTCTTTACTTTCTTCAATTTCTTTTTCTGTTAAATAATTTTCTCTCATATTTTTTATTTCTTCTATAATTGATTCATATACTTCTTTTAAGTTATCAAGTCCCATGCTTGCAAATATACCTAGTTCTCCACACTTTTTATATAAAGTTTGAGTTGAGTATATTGAGTAAACTAAGCCTTGTTCCTCTCTAATTTTTTGGAATAACCTAGAACTTATACTACCGCCAAATACAGTATTTATAACCGCCAATGCATAAACTTCTTCTGTATTTTCTGATGGTACAGCTTCTAGACTTATCGCTATATTTACTTGTTCTGTATCTTTATTTTTAGCTATAAAGCAAGGGTTAAATTCTGCTTTTTCTACCTCTACACTAACTTCTTTTTGTTTCCATAAGTTAAATTTATCTTCTATTTTATTAACCATTTCATCAAAGTCAAAATTCCCAGATATAGATATTACAGCATTATTAGGTACATAGTATTTATTAAAGTAATTTAATAAATCTTTTTGATTTATTTCATCTAAAGACTTCGTTGTTCCTATTATATTCATTCCAAGAGGATTGTTTACATATATATTTTCTGTTAATAAATCATATGCTAAGTCCTCTGGTGAGTCTTCATACATTTTTAGTTCTTCAATTATTACTGATCTTTCTTTTTCAATATCCTTTTCATCAAACAATGGATTTAATACCATATCACTAAGTATATCTATTCCAATATCTATATGTGAATCTAATAGCTTAACATAGTAGCATGTACACTCTTTACTTGTAAATGCGTTTATTTGTCCGCCTAAATTATCTATTTCACTAGCGATTTCTTTTGATGTTCTATGCTTTGTCCCTTTAAATAGCATATGTTCTATAAAGTGAGATATTCCACTTATTTTTTCATCTTCTATTCTAGATCCTGCATTTATCCAAACCCCTAAAGAAATAGATTTAAGGTAAGGTATTTCCTCTCCTATTATAGTAAGTCCGTTATCTAATTTATGCGTTTTGTACATACTCAACCTCCATTTATATCGTCTTTATATCAGCTTAATTTTATCTTAATCGTAACTTTTTTAAATATACATGTATTCAATTATAAGTTAGAAGCATTTTTTATTCAACTATTCCCCTAATTTATAAACGTATAAGGTTAAATCACTTAAAATATATCATTTAAGCTACCCGGTTTAAAACCATTATCTCTTACTATTTTTATAATATCATCTATACCTTCCATTGTTGCATATGTAGGATGCATTAATATTATACTCCCATCTTTCATATCTTTTTTTCTTACCCTTTCTACTATTACTTCTGGTTCTTTCCTATTTTGCCAGTCTATTGTATCTATATCCCATTTAAAGCATGTATAACCTACTTCTTTTGCTGCCTTCATTGTTGCGTCTCCAAAAGAACCAGATGGAGCTTGGAAGAATTTTGTATCTTCCTTGATTATATCTTCTATTATTTTTTTAGAAGTTTTTATTTGATCTAGATTTTCTTCATAGGATAAATTTGCATAATCTAGATGTTTATGTCCATGATTACCTATTGTATGCCCCTGTTCTTTAATCTTTAAAAGCATGTCTTGATTTTTTTCTGCCCATCTACCAGTTACATTAAAAGATATTTTAACATCTTCTTTTTCTAGTGCTTTAAGTATTCCCTCTACATACTCTGTTTCCCAACCTAGGTCTACATTACAAGTTAATGCAACGTATCCGCTATTTTTTTTTGTACCTTGAGTATATGGTAACTCTGCACTGTTAAATAATTTAAATGTAGGCTTAATGTTTCCTTTAGTTGCCATAAATATTATACCTACTAAGGCTACTATAACTATTATTGCTACTGTAATTATCTTCTTTAGTTTCTTTTTAGTAAGTACCATCATTATCATTGAAACTTCCTCCTAAAATTCATTTTGTTTATACCAAATATGTACAAATTATTTCTTTATAAATTTTATTAAAGGAAGTCCCTATTTATGCAAAAAAAGTGAACTCTAATTTTAGAGTTCACTTCTTAAATCTATTTTTATATTATAGATATTACTGCATTACTAATTTTCTAATGTCGCCATTATTGACTGTACATCAATATTTATTATTACATTTTTGGATATTTCCAAAGAAACTTTATTATTATTAATTTTTCTTATATATCCATATATTCCAGACATAGTAAGTACGTAGTCTCCAACTTTTATGCTTTTTATAAATTCATCTCTTTTAGATTGTTCTATCTGAATTTGATTTTTTCTTTTATTTTGCATAATTATCATAGTAAGAATATACAGTATAAATATTACTACTACTAATAAAATTGTGCTACCTTTCATTTTATTACTCCTTAATTAATATGAATATAAAATTTATATCATATCTTCACATTCTAAATCCTCTTCTTCATTTTCAAAGTCACAAAGACTCATAACTCCCATAGTAGACCTTACCAAATCTAATGAATTATTTATCTTATCTAACATATTATCTTCATCATTTAATACTAATATGTTAGTCGCAATATCAATCATAATTCCTAAAGATACTCCTGATACTACAAATTGTTCTTTTGATCTTGCTAATTCTGCTATTTTTCTTGTTACTATTTGACTTGGAGCTCCCCCCATCAAATCTGCAAATACTATTAATTGATCATGTTTATTTAAATAATCAGTTACTATATTTTCAAATTTTTCATGAGTTATATCTTCTGAAAGATCTTGAGCATAAACTCTATCACTATCTCCTAGCAATAAGTCAAATGCTGATTTCATACCTGTTGCAAAATTCCCATGTCCTACTATTAATATATTATACATATTACACTCCTTCTTATGCTATTACCCCTACTACTGATCCAATCATACCTATAGCTAGAGTTAAAGCTAATAATTGATATACATTCCATTTTTTATTTCTAACTAAGTAGAATATAAATAATGTAAACAATGCTGGTAATAAGTTTGGTGTTATTTTATCTAAGATTGTTTGAAAAGCTATTTCATTAACAGATCCATCTGGTAAAGTTGCAGAGTACTTAAGCGGAATCGTAATTTTTACAAATGATACTGCAAGACCTGATACTACTGTTATACCAACTATAGCTGCAAGTCTTGATATACTTGCCATCTTATCACTTAATGATTCTATGTACTCAGTACCTAATTTATATCCATAGTATCCAGTTAAAACCTTAGTCGTTATTAAAGATGCATTTATACCTAAGAAGAATAGTATTGGTCCTAGTATTAATCCTTCTGCAGCTAAACCTGCGCCTATACTTGAAAATAATGGTGCTAAACCAAATTGGAAGAATGAATCACCTATTCCCGATAAAGGTCCCATTAGAGCCATTTTAATTGAACGAGCATTTTCAGCACTTTCACCATTATCTAGTAGCGCCAAATGTATACTAGTTATAAACGGTAACGTCTGAGGGTTTGAGTTAAAGAATTCTATGTTTTCTATTGCTGATTGCTTTAATTGATCTTCATTATTTGCATATATTTTCTTTAAAGCTGGTAGCATAACGTTAGCATATCCTAGCCCTTGATAATTTCCGTAGTTAAAAGCTGATTGTAAGAAAAATGATCTAAATGCTACTATTAAATAATCTTTTAGTTTTAATACTGGGTTTTTTTTAGATTCCATCTGAATAATCCTCCTCTGAGCTTTCTACTTGATTTACTGTTGCTACCACTGGCTTATTATGATAATCATATAGCGCAAATACTAATGCTAAGAATGCTACTCCTATAACTGGTAATTGGAAGAATGTAATTGCAACAAATCCTAACACAACAAATGCAGTATATTCTTTTTTTACCATAACATTAAGTATCATAGCAAACCCTATTGCTGGTAGCATTCTACCTGCTACAGAGAATCCATCTATTATCCAAACTGGTATCATACTTATTAAACTTTGAGCTCCTTCAACACTAAATGCAGCTGCAAATCCTATTATAAATCCTACTACTACAAATGCCCAAAATGATAAGTGAGATAAGAAGCTAAATTTCTTGAAATGTTTTGATTCTAAAGCTTTTCTTGCAGCTGTTGGTATACCTGACATAGCTGTATATGTTGCTGTGATTATAAATTGGAATGCTACAGCAAATGGCATTGATAATGCAAGTGCTGTTTCTGGGTTCATTCCTGAAGATTTTAATGTTATAGCCATTAAAGTCCCTACTATACCAGGCCCTAGTTGATTAGGAGGTACTGTACCACCTGCTCCAACTCCAAATCCCATAAATGCTATTTCTGAAACTGCTCCCATAGCTAATGCAGTTGGTAAATCTCCTAATATTAAACCAACGCCTGTTGCTAGTACTAATGAACGGTTAGTATATATTCCTAATAACTGACCGCCTAAACAAATTCCTGTCCATAAACCAATAAGTACACACTGGAATATTCCGATTTCCATTACCTTATCCCCCTAGTATAAAAATTTATAAGTAATTATTTATATCAACTTCAACTGCTCCATCTCCACCAATTGGAGTTGTTTTAGTGTTAAATTTAACACCATGCTTATCTCTTAGTGTTCTTAGTGCATTTTTGTCATCTTCACCTAAGTATATTGATCTAGTTATTTTTTCTTTTCCATCTTGATTATGTATATTTCCAATATTTATTTCTTTTATAGGTACTCCACCATCAACTAACTTAAGCGCTGATTCAGGACTTTTACACACTATAAATATTTTTTGATGTGGTGCTGCTTTATGTATTACTTCACAAGTTTTTGCTATAGAGAAAAATCTCATTCCAACTGATGATGGTACTACTGTTTTCATTAATGTTTGTTGCATTTTATTAGTGCTTGCCTCGTCATCTGCTACTATTACTAAGTTAGCTCCTAGTGCACTTAGCCACATTTGCCCTTGCCCATGTATTAATCTTTCATCAATTCTCATCATTTTTATATCTGGTATACCCATAATAAACACCCCTTATTTTATATTTTTTTATTTTTATTACCAATATAATTCCCAATCTTTATAAAATCTTATCAATGCTTCTAGATAGAAATAATCTCCCCATATGTTACCTTCATCAACACCTTTTCCTGAATGCCATGAGTAAACACCATGAAGCAATAATGTATCTACATCATCATCTTCTTTTGTAGCATATTTATCAATTAAAGATTTTAATATTGTGTGCATTGCATATTTATAAGTTTCTTTATCTTCATCTACTTCTGGTAAATATTTGTTCATCTCATGCATACCACATACTGCTATAGCAGCAGCTGACGAATCTCTTGATTGATCATCTCCATCGTTAAATATTAAATCCCAGAAACAAACGTTATCCTCAGGAAGACGATTTAAGAAGTAGTTTGTAACTCCCTTATATAATCTAAAGCATTCTTCATTTTTAGTATATCTATAATTTAAAGGTAAACCATATACTCCCCATGCTTGGCCTCTTGCCCAAGAAGAATCATCACTGTATCCTTGTCTTGTTACTCCCTTTAGAGGTTTTCCTGTTTCATTATCAAAATAGAATGTATGGAATGCTGATGCATCATCCCTTACAACGTTATTGCATGATGTAGTATAATGTTTAAACGCTATATCATAATACTTCTTTTCTCCTGTAACGCTATGAGCCCAATAAAGTAATGGTATATTCAATAGACAATCTATTATTAATCTGTAGTTATCTTTGGCTCCAAGTTCTCCCCATGCCTGTATAAACTGCCCTGTTTCTTGATATCTTCCTATTAGCTGGTCTGCCGCTTTAATAGCTGCTTCTTTGGCGTTTTCATTACCAGTTAATTTATAAGATGCAACGCATGATAAACTATATAAAAATCCCATATCATGATGGTCTACTTCTATTTGGTTGTCAATTCTATATTTAAATGAATCAACATTTTTATCAGCTAAGTTTTTAAACTTTTGATCATTTGTATATTCATATGCTAACCAAAGCATACCTGTCCAAAACCCCGTAGTCCACTCTATATTGTCTATAATTTTATACTTGTTGTCAAATGTAGCTGGAGTAGGATACATTTCCACAAATTTATCCATATTTTTTTCAATTCTTTTTATACACTGCTCTATTGCTGACTTAATTTCTTCCCTCGTAACAAAATCGTTTTCCTTAAATACATTATGTTTTACTATTTTTTCGATGTTGATATCTTTAATCATGACATACCTCCATAATATAATTTAAAACCCGAACCTCCATGTTCCATATTATGAAACATCGTTTCGCTTTTCTTAAGACCATTATAAATGGTATATAAACCATTGTCAATTATTTTGAATATATTTTTTTATTTTATGTTGTATATTTATCAATCTTTTTCTTTTTATTTTTTTGCAACTTTACTCTTTAAATAAAATCTTATATAGTATATCTTAGTAATATAAATATTTTTTTAAGGGGATAAATAATGAACGATAATAATTTAGTCCAATCAGTTGATAGGGCTCTTAGTATAACAGAATTCTTAGCTGAGTGCCCAAATGGAGCTGGAATTACGGATATTTCTAAAGCTCTTGGATTAAGTAAAGCAACTGTACACAGATTAATTTCAACATTAAAATCTAGAGACTTTGTTACTCAATCAAAAAACACAGAGCAGTACTATCTTGGGTACAGGCTATTATACTTATCTAGTTGCGTAAGCAAAAATACAGATATATTCAAGGTATCAAGACCTATAATTAGTAGTTTTGCAGATAAGGTAGATGCAACAGTTCACCTTTCTGTATTAGATGATACACGTACTAATATTATCTATGTAGATAAAATCGAGCCTACAAATTCAAATAAAACATTTGTGATGTCATCAAAAGTTGGTAAAAAAGCTCCTTGTTATTGTACTGCAGCAGGTAAATTATTACTTTCAAATTATAGTGATGAAGAGATCAGAGAAATAATGAAAGATGTAAATTTTGAAATTTACACACAAAAAACAATAAAGAATATAGATGAATTTATAGAGGAAATTCATGAAGTAAGAGAGAAAGGATATGCTCTTGATAAGCATGAATACGACTCTGGAATAATTTGTATATCTATGCCTATATATGGTAGCGGCGGAAAGATGGAGTTAGCAATGAGTGTTACTGGATTGATTATATATTCAACAGTTGAGGATCTTATTGATTTAAAAGAGCCTCTTGGTAAGGTTTCTACGGAGATAAGTAATACAATTAAATATCTTTAATCTATTATATTTAAAATAAAAAGGATGTCCTTAAAATAAAATTTTAGGACATCTCTTTTTGTTATCTTGCTATTTTTCCAACGCCATGATTCATTAAAGTTTCAACTTCTTCTATTGATACTAAGTTTGCATCACCTTTTATACTATGTTTTAATACAGATGCCGAGGCTGCAAACTCTGTAATATACTCTGATTTTTTATTATTTAAAATACCATAAATAACTCCTGCTGTTAATGCATCTCCTCCTCCAACTCTATCTACTATATCATCTATAGTATAGATTTTAGAAGAATATAGCTTATTATCACTATAGTAATTACATTGTAATTTATTTACAGATACAGATACATTTTCTCTTATAGAAGAAAAAATGTGCTTTACATTTGGGTATAGACTTATTATTTCATCATAATAATATTTTAATTTTTCATATTTATCTTCATATTCACAACTCATATTTAAAATATTTTCGGCATCTAAAATCCCAACTGATAATATATCTACATATGGTAGTACTTCGAAAGTAGCCTTACTAGCTTCTTCTAAAGACCATAATTTAGCTCTATAGTTAGAATCATAGCTTACTATTATATTATTTTTTTGCAGTATTTTAATATATTTAAAATTAATATCCTTAGATTTTCAGAAAGAGCCAAAGTTACTCCTGAGAAATGAAATACATCAACCTCATTTAATACTTTTTCTATATTTAAGTCTTCATCTCTCATATTACTAAATGCTGAATCAGCACGGTCATAAATAACTTTTGATGTTCTATTTCCACTACCACTTTGTAAAAAATAAATTCCTGTTCTTTTATCACTTTTTGTTATAAATTTAGTTTCAACTTTTTTACTACTTAAATAATCAATTATGGCCTCTCCTATTTCATCATTTGAAACTTTAGTTATTGCTCTTGTATCAATTCCAAATTTAGATAAGGATATTAATACATTGGCTTCTCCACCACCATAATTAACATTTAAATTGTTAGTACTTGAAAGCATCGTTCCTTTATCTGTAGATAACCTAAGCATTATTTCTCCAAGTCCAGCTACTCTCATCCTAGTGACCTCTTGCTTTCTTAAACTTTTCTACATATTGCTTACAAGTAGATGTTATATCTTCAAATTTACCTGCTTCTCCAAGTTTATTTAATTCTCCACCTATTCCAACTAAGTCTACTCCTGCCTTAGCCCATGTGTCTATATTATCTAAATTAACTCCACCTGTTACCATAGCACTCGCATGAGGAAGAGGGCCTTTAATTGCAGCTATGTATCCTGGTCCAAATGCACTTCCTGGAAATATCTTAACTATATCAACTCCATTTTCATGAGCTTTTATTATTTCATTTATTGTCATTACTCCAGGTATATATGGCACCATATATCTATTACAAAGTTTTGCTGTTTCTTCATTAAAAGATGGCGATACTACATATTTAGCTCCTGCTAATATAGCAAGTCTTGCTGTTTCTTCATCTAATACTGTTCCCGCACCTATTACTACATCATCATAATCTCCATATATTTCATCTAGCTCACGTATTATATCATTTGCAAACTTATTAGTATAAGTCACTTCTATAGCTCCTACATTTCCTTCTATGCACGCTTTAGATATTTTAACACCTACATCTTTAGTATTACCGCGTACTACTGCAACAACTCCGCATTTTTCTAATGTATTTAAAACCTTTAATTTTTTCATAATAAATCCCCCTTTGTATTTAGTATTTTATAACTTCTTTACTTACCTTGCCTTCTATATCACTTATTAAAACAACTTTCCCATAAACATCATGTCCATCTACTTTTAATAATTTTTTACCTTTAAATATTTCATTGTGGCAAATTAAAACTATATATACTTTATCTTTAGCTGATATTTTTATAGCTTCGGCTTCTAAATCTTCTAATAATCTACCATTACAATTTTTAACTTCTATTTTTTCTATAAGTACATCATTTTCACAATTATTTGCTAAAATAACAGTTGTAATTGATGTGAATCCAGTATTTTTATAATTTGTTATTAATGTATCTTGTTTTTCTAACATGTTGTAGTGATAAGATATAGGTGTTTTTTCTATCTTTCTTTCTAAATTATTTAAATGATATAATATTAAACTTCCATTTTTACCTTTACATATAGTTTTCTTATCGTCTAAATATATATCATTTGCAAAATGGAAAAACTGTTTATACTCATGTTCTCCTTCTCCATAGAATTCATCTACCAATATCCATATACTAGGCTTTATATAGATTACTTTTCTATTTGTAAATATACCTTTATCTATATAACCTAAGTGAGATCCTTCACAGTAATCAAAATTATCATTAGTTATAAAAGGGTGCTTTATAGGTGTTGCCACTTTTTTATATCCCCAAGACCCATCTATCACTGTAAAATCTGTATTATCAACAGTAGTTGTATTATGAGCGCTACAACTTTTTAGATATTCTCTTATCTCATCACTTTCTATATAAGTATATCTACCTGGATCTATTAGGTAATCTTCTTCATTTGCATATATACTAACATGTAATAAATCAGCATGACCATGGCCACTACCTAGAGTTCCACAATGGAAATACATATAATTATCATCACTTTCCCATCCAGATCTCATGTAATAATTTCCGCTATCTTCAAAAGCATACGATGAATATTCTGGTGTTTTAGTATTTATAGTCTTGTACTCTTGTACGGACTTATATCCTAAATCCCATATACTTTCAAAGTCAATTTCTTCATACCCACCAAATTTTAATACTTCATCACTAAATAAATAAGCTGATTTAGTAATCATATCTCTTAAATCAGTATCATCACTATCACTTTGACATATTTGAGTATGATTTGGCTTTTTCATATATAAATCAGCATAAGCTAATTTTTTAGTTTTTTCTAATATATCTTTAGGTAATGGTATATTATTATTTTGCATACTATTAAACTACTTAAATAGCAATGAAGCACTTCATTTAAGTACATTGGTGATTGCTCCCAATGAATACCATCATCCATAACTTGAAGATTTATTTGTTCTTTTAATCTTTCTATTGATAAATTTATATAGTAATTATCATCTATTAATTTATCTAAAAATACAGAAGCTACTAATAGACCATAATTTTCTAATACTCCCCAATTACTTAGTTTTCCTGATTCTTTGTAATTTTTTTCTAGATAATCGATATGCTCTTTTAATGATTTAAAAAATATTTCATTAAATTCTTGAGTAATATATTCACTATCTTTAAAGTATGTATACGCTTTTATCCAATTTTCACATCTTATGCCTGTATCAATACTCCTCCATGTTGTTTTATCTGTCCCATCTACAGGTTTTACATCTTTTATCCAGTTAATTATTTGTTCTATGAATACTTTTGAATATTTCTCATCTTTCGTAAGAACATAAGCTTGACCTAATGTAACCCAGTATCTATGTCTATTTAACATAAAAATCCATTCTGGGTCATCATTAGGAGTTTTATCCCAAATTATATTACCTTCAAATCTATATGGTATAAAAGTTCTTTCCATATCCCATTTCCATTCAAATTTAAATATCTTATTAGAAACATCATCAGCTATTCTTATTACATTTTGTACTTCTTCTTTAAACTTTTCCTTGCAGTATTTTGCTATTTCATCTATTTCATTTTTATTTGCATACATATTGAAATTAAAATTATTTCTAATATCACTTTGTAAAGTAAAATTATTCATTATAAAGTCTCCTTATTTATTAAATACAAAGAAACTATACCCTTTAGACTTTACGTGAGTATAGTTCTTTGATTCTAATATAGAATTATCTTACTAACCATCCACCATCAACAGCCAAGATAGTTCCGTTTATGTAGTCAGATGCTTTACTAGATAAGAATACAACTGCTCCCATTAAATCAAATGGTTTACCCCATTTACCCGTTGGTATTCTTGATAATATTTCATCATTTCTTTTTTCATCTGCTCTTATAGGTGCAGTATTAGCTGTTTCTATATATCCTGGTGCTATAGCATTTATTTGAATATTTTTATCAGCTAACTCATTTGCAAATGCCTTAGTTAATCCTGCTACTCCATGCTTACTTGCTGTATATGGAGGTACAAATTTTCCACCTTGGAAAGATAGCATAGATGCAATGTTTATTATTTTACCACCACCATTTTCTGCCATAATTTTAGCAACTTTTTGGCTTAGGTAATATACTGCATTTAAGTTTATATCCATTACAGCTTCCCAATCTTGTTCTTTGTAATCAAGAAGAGGTGCTCGTCTTATAGTTCCTGCATTATTTACTAGTATATCTATTTTGCCAAAAACTTCTATCGCTTCCTTAATAACGTTTTCTCTATCTTCAGATTTAGTTAAATCGCCTTGAACAAAATGAACTTTTCTTCCTAATTTTTCTACTAGTTCTCTTGTTTCATCCCAATTTTTATCATGAGTTGGAACTACTAAATCAGCTCCTGCTTTTGCTAAAGCAACTACATATCCTTGACCTAATCCTGTATTTCCACCTGTTACCATTGCTACTTTTCCTTCTAAAGAGAAAAAGTTCATTGAAAAATCATTTAAGCATCCCATAATATATTCTCCTTTAGCCCCTTTATTTTTATTTTAAGTCTGACATTTTTACATGGTCCATATCATCAAATGTTTGGTTTTCTCCACACATTCCCCATATAAATGTATAATTACTTGTTCCTACTCCTGAGTGTATTGACCAACTTGGAGATATTAGTGCTTGTTCATTCTCAACTACTAAATGTCTTGTCTCTGTAGGTTCTCCCATTAAATGGATTACTCTTGTATCTTCTTTCATATCAAAATAGAAGTATACTTCCATTCTTCTTTCATGTGTATGACACGGCATAGTATTCCATACATTATTAGGCTCTAGCATTGTCATACCCATTAATAATTGGCAACTTTGACATACATTTGGATGAACATATTGGTATATAGTTCTTTTATTTAAGTTTTCATTTTCTCCTAATCTAACTGGTCTTGCATCCTCTATATTTATTTTAACTACTGGATATTCCTTATGTGCTGGTACTGAGTTTATATAAAACTTAGCTGGATTTTCTGCACTTTTAGATTTAAATAGTATTTCTTTAATTCCCATACCTATGTAAATACCATCATGTTTTTTCATGTCATATTCAACACCATCTAGTACTATTACACCATCTTCTCCTACGTTTATAACTCCCATTTCTCTTCTTTGTAGGAAAAATTCCACACCCATCTCTTTTCCTGCAACTAAGCTTAGTGTTTCACTTATTGGCATAGCTCCACCAAATATGATTCTATCTACATGACTATATGTTAAACCAATAGAATTTGGTGTAAATATTTCTTCTTTTAAGTAATGCTCTCTTAATTCTTGTGTTCCATATTTTTTTGAATCAGCTGGATGATTCGCATATCTTATATCCATATCAATAACCCCTCTCTTATTTGTTCCATAATTCGGAACAATGTTTCATTTCTATATTCATTATATATGATATAAGCAAATAAAGTCAATAATTTATAATATATTTTTACTTAAATTATATTTATATAAAATATAATTTACTTATATACAAAAAAGACGAGAGTAAACTCTCGTCTTTAATCTATATTATTTATCTTCTTTTTTCTCAGCTTTTTCAGGCTTAGGTAAAAGTACTTTTCTAGATAAATTAACTCTTCCTTTTTCATCGATCTCAGTAACTTTAACTGTTACTTCATCTCCTATATTTAATACATCTTCAACTTTAGCTACTCTTTCGTGTGCTATGTGAGATATATGAAGTAATCCTTCTTTTCCTGGAAGTATTTCAACAAATGCACCGAAGGCCATTATTCTTGATACTTTACCAGTATAAGTTTGACCAACTTCAGCTTCAGCAACTATATCTGTTATACGCTTTTGTGCAAGTGCTAACATTTCAGGGTCTACACCTGCTATGAATACATCTCCAGTTTGTTCTATATCTATCTTAACACCAGTTTCTTCTATTATCTTTGTTATAACTTTTCCACCTGGTCCTATAACATCTTTTATCTTATCTGGCTTTATGCTCATTGTTATTATCTTTGGAGCAT
Source organism: Clostridium sp. CCUG 7971 (assembly GCF_017590215.1). Taxonomy (GTDB): domain Bacteria; phylum Bacillota; class Clostridia; order Peptostreptococcales; family Peptostreptococcaceae; genus Faecalimicrobium. The sequence goes on along the minus strand of NZ_JAFFPK010000067.1, from coordinate 14,137 downwards.
ATTTAGATAACTCTGGTTTTGGAGCATCTATAGTTTTCTTCATTTCGTTTAGTATATGAATTCTACCAACCTTAGCTTGAGTTAAGGCTTCTCTTAATACAGATTCATCTATACCAGCTATTTTTATATCCATTTGTATAGCAGTTATACCTTTTTCAGTTCCTGCAACCTTAAAGTCCATATCTCCTAAATGGTCTTCCATACCTTGTATATCAGAAAGTACCGCAACTTTATCATCATGCTTTATAAGTCCCATTGCTATACCTGCAACCATATCTTTAAGTGGTACACCTGCATCTAAAAGTGATAATGTAGAACCACATACACTTCCTTGAGAAGTTGAACCATTTGAACTTAATACTTCAGAAACTACTCTTATTGCATAAGGAAATTCTTCTTGAGAAGGAAGTACTGGAACTATTGCACGCTCTGCTAATGCACCGTGCCCTATCTCTCTTCTTCCTGGCCCTCTTGATGGTCTAGCTTCACCAACACTGTATGCAGGGAAGTTGTAGTGATGCATATATCTTTTATTTTCTTCATCATCAAGTCCATCTAATATTTGAGCTTCACTAATTGAACCTAGTGTTGCTATTGACATAACTTGAGTTTGACCTCTTGTGAAAAGTCCAGAACCATGAGCTCTTGGTATAAATCCATTATCACACCATATTGGTCTTATTTCATCTGGCTTTCTGTTGTCCGGTCTTATATTTTCATGAACTATAAGTTTTCTAACTTCTTCTTTTATTATAGCTTGTAGAGTATCTTCTATATCAGTTGAATACTCTTCTAATAAATCTTCAAATTTCTCAAATGTTGCTTGTTTAACAGCATCCATTTTTTCCATTCTTTCAAGCTTTTCTATAGTTTTAACTGCTTCTTTCATATCAGCAGTTGCAAATTCACGAACAGCTTTTTCAACTTCTTCATCTATTTTGAAAAGAGACACTTCCATCTTTTCTTTTCCAACAGCTGCAACTATTTCTTCTATGAAAGCTACAACTTTCTTTATTTCTTCATGTGCAAATAATATAGCTTCAAGCATTAATGTATCTGGTATTTCTTCTCCACCAGCTTCAACCATCATTATAGCATCTTTAGTTCCTGATACTACTAAATGCATAGTACTTTTTTCTCTTTCTTCAGCAGTTGGGTTAACAACAAATGCACCATCAACTAAACCTACTAAAACCGAACCTGTAGGTCCATTAAATGGTATTTCTGATATTGAAAGTGCAACAGATGAACCTATCATTGCTACTATATCAGGAGTACAATCTGGGTCTACTGATAAAACTGTAGCAACTACTTGTACATCATTTCTAAATCCTTTAGGGAATAATGGTCTTATCGGTCTATCTATAAGTCTTGAAGTAAGAACTGCCTTTTCTGAAGGCTTTCCTTCTCTCTTTAAGAATCCACCTGGTATTTTACCAACTGAATATAATTTTTCTTCATAATCAACACTTAGAGGGAAAAAGTCTATTCCATCTCTTGGTTGAGCTGATTTTGAAGTATTAACCATAACCATAGTTTCGCCGTATGTAAGTATTGCACTACCACTAGCTAACTGAGCTATTTTTCCTATTTCAACAGAAAGTTCTCTTCCTGCAAAATCCATTTTGAAAATTTTATGTTCAAACATTAATGCTTGTACCTCCTCTTTATTAAATTCGCTTCGCTCATATCGCCGACACAGTCGCTTAAAACCGAATTTATAGTTCTATTTATTATCTTATCAAAAATACTATAATTTAACAACATAAAACTCATATACTAAGTCATGCTTGTGAATTTTTGAGATACAAAACGAATCATAATACATTTTAGTCTAATTTATTATTTACTGTTTCCTTTAAATTTAATCATTTTCTAGTTCGAACAACTAATTGCTAATATATCTGGTCCTGTATGAGAACAAATACATGCTCCACCTCTTGTGAAATAAATATTTTTGCATTTTATTCTATCTTTAACTTCTTTTTTAAGAGTTTCAAAATCACCCAAGTTTGCTCCGCATCCGATTATTATATTTTTATCTTCTAATGTATCGTATTGCTCTATTAAAGTATCAACCATAGTATGTACAATGTGCTTTTTACCTCTTATCTTTGTTAGTATAAATATCTTTGCATCTTCAACTGTAAATAAAGGTCTTATATTTAACATTTGACCTATAGTTGCTGTTGCAAGAGATGCTCTACCACTTCTTTGTAAGTACTCTAAAGTATCTGGTAAGAAGTATAATCTTACACTACTTCTTAAGCTTTCTAGTCCATTTATGATTTCTTTTGGAGTAATATCACTGTTGTTTTCAATTAACTCACAAGCTTTTACTACAAATTGAGCACTTCCTAACGAAAGTGTAAGTGTATCAAATATATATATCTCACCTTCAGTATCATTTTTAGCCATTACTGCGCTTTGATAAGTTCCAGAAGACTTTGATGAACCAGTTATACAAACTATAGGATATTCTCCTACATATTTATCAAAAGCCTCTTTGAATTGTATATATGTAGCTTGAGAAGTCTTAGGAACGACTTTCTCTTCCTTCATTCTTCTATAGAATTCATCATTAGTAATATCTATGCCTTCTTTATATTCATTTTCTCCTATTATAATATTTAAAGGTATTATATCTATATCATACTTCTCTACTAATTCACTAGGCACATCACATAAACTATCACATATTAATTTTATTTTCATAATCAATCCCTCCTACTATACTTGACTATTATATTACTTTTAGAGAATTTACACAAATTTCTAATTTCTATATCTATACCATTTTTACCTTTTATATTCTCTAAAATTATTAATTATAAACTTAATTTTATGTAATTATCCAATAATAATATATATTTTAACAAAAAGTATAGTTTCTAAAAAGTATAAGAAACTACATTCTTAATAAATTTTAATTTAAAAATTGCTTCATTTTATATTTTTTGATAAAGCTATGAATATGTTTTATCACTCTTTATACGATAATACACTACTTAAGAATATGGTAATACAGATTACACTTGTAATGGACGTTATTATACTAATCAACTTCGCAGGTACTGTTAGAGGTATTATATCTCCATAACCTACAGTAGTAAATGTAACTATTGTGTAATAAAATAAATCAAAATTGCTCGATACATTTGAAAATGATTCTGGATAAATTTGATTTATTAAACATGTAGCTAAAAATAAATTTAATATAATCATAAATAGCAATAATATTGAAATTATAGTTATACTAGAAATTATATTTTTATTTTTATTTCTTATATGCATAGGATTTTTTATTAACTTAATAAGTATTTTTAAATTTACTATATACGATATAACTAATCCAATTAATGCAATAACATGAATACCTTTAAACTGTGTTGGGTCAAATAAAAATACAGTAAAATATACACTTAATATAAAATAACTTAGCAATAATTTCCCTTTTAAGTCTTTATCCTCTACGTCGCCTATAAATTTTTGTATACCAGTAGTTATCAATAATATATATCCTATAGACAAATGAAGTATTAATAAGGTTAAACCTATACATCCTAATGAAAATAAATAGTGTACTAATGTTTGCTTTGTTAGAGAATACTTTGTCACTGATTTTATAACCATCAATATTACTAATATTTCTGATACAATGAATATTCCACCGTGCATTATCTTTATAAATAGACTTCCTTGTGTGAAAATTTCCTTATATGTTTTATTAATCTCTTTAAATGTTTGATATATAGATTTTATTAATCTTTTATTATCTTTTCTGTTACTTACTAAAATAGATAGTATTACTACAATAGTACTTAAAACTATTAATATTTTTCCCATATTAAACATAGCTCCTATATGCTTATTTTTATGTATTTTGTAACTTTAATCTATAGTGTTTCCTTAGTTATATCAATGTATTTAATAAAAAAATAACCTATATAGTAATTTTAAAAATTACATAATAGGTTATTTTTTACGAAATCTTTATAATAAAGAAATTATTATTTTCTTAATCCTAACTTAGCTATTAACGCTCTGTATCCTTCTAAGTCATTTGCTTTTAAGTATCCTAATAAGTTTCTTCTTCTACCAACCATCTTTAATAGACCTCTTCTTGAGTGGTGGTCTTTTTTGTGAGTCTTTAAATGACCGTTTAATTCGTTTATTCTAGCTGTTAATAAAGCTATTTGTACTTCTGGAGAACCAGTATCTCCTTCTTTTCTTCCAAATTCTTTGATTATTTCAGTTTTGTTCATTTGTGTTACCTCCATTAATTATTATAATCGCCTCTTACTAAGCACTAATTGGAGCAATTAAATGCCGAGTAAAGGTTAATTTACTTGTCTATATTATCATAGATTATTTATTTTTGCAAATATACTTTTTAAAAACATAGTTAGTGTCTTTTTTAAGTTGACCTTTTAGATCATCTAGTGATGAGAATTTCTTTTCATCTCTTATTCTTTCTAAAAATTCAATCTTAATATCTTTTCCATATATATCATCATTAAATTCTAATATATTAGTTTCTATTGATAGTTTTTCTCCATTTACAGTAGGATTATAACCAATATTAGTTGCTCCATAATATACTTTTTCACCAATGTGTACTTTAGTTGCATATATACCATTTTTAGGAATAAGTGTATCTTTATCAACTTCTATATTAGCTGTTGGAAATCCTATTGTCCTTCCAAGTTGCTTGCATTTGATTACATTGCCTTTTATTTCGCAGTTATACCCTAAATATTCTTTCACGCTACATACACTTCCTTGAGCTACTAAATTTCTAATATATGTGCTACTTACTCTTATATCATTTACTTTTATAGGCATTATTACTTCGACTTCAAATCCATATTCATCTGATAATTTCTTTAGTAGCTTCGTATCTCCTTCTTTGTTTTTAGCAAAGGTAAAATCATGTCCAACTATTATTTTTTTAGCTCCTAATTTATCTAATAAAATGCCTTTTACAAATTCAAGGGCTGATATTTTAGTCATATATTCATCAAATGGTATACTTATTACATAATCAACACCAAAATCTTTTAACCTTTTTATCTTTTCTTCATTTGTAATAACATGTTTTATAGGAGTTTTAGCAAAATAATTTGCTGGATGATTTTCAAAAGTAAATACTATACTTTCTATATTTCTTTTTTTAGCAGATTCTACTGCTTTTTTTATTAATACTTGGTGACCCTTATGTAAACCATCAAAGTTACCTATAGTGACAACACTTTTTTTTATATTTACTATTTCTTTTATAGATTTTATAGTAATCATAATGATTTCCCCACTAAAGTTATGTTTTCTATACTATAAATAATTTATCACTTTTTAAATTTATAGTGTTATCTGTTTTGCTTAATTGTCCTGTACCCAAAAACTCGCCTTCACAATAAACTCTTACGATTTCTTCTTCTTCTTTAAAACTTTTTTCTATAAATCTTCTTTCATCTATAACTCCACCATTAACGTAGTACTTATAAGCATTTGGATTTATTACCACATGGTTAAAGTTAGATAATACATAGTCTATTTCATATAAATGTTTGTCTAAAGTATTATTTTCTTTAAATTCTCTTAGTTGTTCTAGTGTTATACCATTTTCAAGGTCAAATTTACCTGATGATGTTCTAAGTAAGAAAGACATATGTCCTCCACACCCTAATTCTTTTCCTATATCATAACAAATACTTCTTACATAAGTTCCTTTAGAACATACTACATAAAACATTATTTTGTTATTATTTATACTTAATACCTTAAGCTCTTTTATATTAACAGGTCTAGATTTTAAAACTACCTCATCAGCTCTTCCACTTCTAACTAAGTCACACATTCTTTTTCCATTTACTTTTAGCGCAGAGTAAATAGGAGGCAATTGGTCTATTTCTCCTCTTTGGCTATCAAAGGCTTTTTCTATTTCATCTTTAGTTACATTTACATTAAATTTTTCTAATATTTCTCCTGAAGAGTCATAAGTATCTGTATTTATACCAAGTGTTAATTCACAGATGTAAGATTTATCCTTATTTAGTATAAGCTCACTTACCTTTGTAGCTTTTCCTATACATATAGGTAATACCCCTGATGCATCTGGATCAAGGGTACCTGTATGTCCAACTTTTTTTATATTTAAAATTTTCCTTACAGCACTTACAACATCATGAGATGTCATCCCTGTAGGCTTTATTATGTTTACTATTTTGTTCATTTGCATCACCCTAGATTGATTTTAATACTGCTTCTAATACTTTTTTCTTGGCATTTTCAACACTATCATAAATAGTGCATCCAGCAGCTCTTACATGGCCACCACCACCAAATCTCTGTGCTATAGAACTTACATCCACATAGCTTTTAGCTCTTAAACTAACTTTTACTTCATTTTCTTTCTTTTCTTTAAGAAGTATGCCAATTTCTACACCATCTATATCTCTAGTGTATGAAGTTATTCCATCTACATCATTAAAGCTTATTACATTTCTTTTTAGCATTTCTTTAGTAATATTTATACAAGCTACTTTCTCATTAACTATATCTAATGTATTTAAAGCTTCTCCTAATAATTTATAATAATTATATGGATTACTTTGGAAAACATTTTGTATTATAGTTTCTTTTTGAGCATTTTTTAACAAAAGGTTTTTCGCCATATCAAAACTACTTGGATGTGCATTTGAATAAGAGAAGTTTCCTGTGTCTGTTACAAGACCTGTATAAAGGCATGTAGCAATCTTCTCATCTATTAAATCAATATTATTAACTTCACTAAATCTTACTAATACATTATAAACAAGCTCACAAGTTGATGATGCATCAACATCTATATAGTTAAAATCACCATAAGAATCATTGCTAGCATGATGGTCAATGCAAATTATTTTCTTTGCATTTGCTTTTATTTCTTCGCTTACACATATTCTTTTTCTATCTCCGCAATCAAGAGATATTAAGCTATAATTTTCAATATTTATTTCTTGTGATTTTAGTATGTTTATATCTTTAGTTAAAAATCTTAGATTTAGTGGAGGAGTATCATCTAGTATATAAGAAACGTTTTTTCCTAATTTTATTAGAGAGTAGTACATTGCAAGAGTTGAACCAATATTATCTCCATCAGGACTAATATGAGAAGTAACGACAAAGTCGTTACTTCCATTTATATAGTCTATAATATTATCAATATTAGTTATCATTGTTTTCTTCATCTGTATTATCAACAGATCCTTCTTGATTTTTTTCATTAACTTTTCTTATTAAATCAGACATATACATACCTTTTTTAATAGAATCATCAACTTTAAATATTATTTGTGGAGTATGTCTAAGCTTTACATTCTTGCTTACTTCTCTTCTTATATAGTTAACTGCACTCTTAAGTCCTACTAAACTAGATTCTTCGTCTCCACCTAAAATACTTACATATACATAAGCATAACTTAAGTCATTTGTAACCTCAACATCAGTCACACTTACCATAGAAGTTATTCTAGGATCTTTTATTCCACTTATAAGCATTGTGCTTACTACTTTTCTTATTTCTTCAGCTATTCTTCTTGTTCTGTTATATGATGCCATTTAAATCGACCTCTTTATATCTATTTTAATTTTCTTTCTACTTCTTTAGTAATGTACGCTTCTATTACATCGCCTTCTTTTATATCGTTGTAATTAACGAAACTCATACCACATTCATATGCTTGATTAACTTCCTTAACATCATCTTTGAATCTTTTAAGAGCAGCTAATTGACCTTCATGAATTATTATTCCGTCTCTAACTATTCTTACTTTAGATCCTCTAAATATTTTACCTGTTGTTACGTAGCATCCTGCTATTGTACCAACACCTGATAATTTAAATGTTTCTCTAACTTCAGCTTTACCAGTATCTTCGTCTCTGTATTCTGGATCTAACATTCCAGTCATAGCAGCTTGAACATCTTCTATTGCTTTGTATATTATTGTGTAACTTCTTACATCAACATTTTCTTTTTTAGCTATCATTTCAGCACCTGGTACTGGTCTTACGTTAAATCCTATTATTATTGCATTAGATGCAGTTGCAAGCATAACGTCTGATTCGTTTATTGCTCCAACACCACCATGTATAACTCTAACTGCAACTTCATCATTTGATAATTTTTCTAAAGATTGCTTAACAGCTTGAGCAGATCCTTGAACGTCTGCTTTTATAACTATTGGTAATTCCTTAACATCAGCATCACCCATTTGGCTGAAGAAATCATCAAGACTCATTCTTTGGTTAGATTTTAACATTTCTTCTCTAGCCATTTGTTGTCTCTTTTCAGCTACACTTCTAGCAGCTTTTTCATTTGGAACTGCAATAACTTGGTCTCCACCTTGTGGAACTTCTGATAAACCTAATATTTCAACTGCAGTTGATGGTCCAGCAGTCTTAACTCTTTTTCCTTTAGAGTTTATCATTGCCCTTACTTTACCGCTAGCAAGTCCTGCAACTACTGGGTCTCCAACTTTAAGTGTTCCACCTTGAACAAGGATAGTAGCAACTGGTCCTCTACCTTTATCAAGTTCTGCTTCTATTACAGTACCAACAGCTCTCTTGTTAGGATTTGCTTTTAATTCTTCCATTTCAGAAACTAATAATACCATTTCAAGTAAAGTATCTACACCTTCACCTTTTAATGCTGATACTGGAACTGATATAACATCTCCACCCCAGTCTTCAACAAGTAAACCTTGATCAGCTAATTCTTGCTTAACTCTATCTGGATTTGCTCCTGGCTTATCTATTTTGTTTATAGCAACTATTAATGGTACTTCAGCAGCTTTAGCATGATTTATAGCTTCTACAGTTTGAGGCATTATACCATCATCTGCAGCAACAACTAATATTGCCATATCTGTAACTTGTGCACCTCTAGCTCTCATAGATGTGAAAGCCTCATGCCCTGGAGTATCTAAGAATACTACTTTTTCTCCATTTACCATAACTTCAGAGGCACCTATATGTTGAGTTATTCCTCCTGCTTCACTTGAAGTTACATTAGTTTTTCTTATAGCATCTAGTAAAGAAGTTTTACCATGGTCAACGTGTCCCATTACAGTAACAACTGGTGGTCTTTTAATTAAATCTTCTTCTTTATCTTCTTCTATATCTATTAAAGCTTCTATTGCTTCTAACTCTTCTTCATCATTAGCTGACCCTTCAACTAATTCAAATCCACATTCACTTGCAACAAGTGAAGCTATTTCAAAGCTTATTTCTTGATTTATTGTAGCCATTGTTCCCATTTTCATAAGCTTCATTATTATTTCTGATGCAGACTTATCTAATTTCTCAGCTAACTCTTGAACTGTTAACTTTCCACTTACTATTATAGTGTTTCCATTTGCAGCTGCTATTTCGTCTTTTAATATTTCTAAAGCTAATTCAACTTCTTCTTCTTCTAATTCAGAATTTTCATCTGCTGCATTTATTTCTAATTCTTTTAATTTAGCTAATACATCTTCATTTGACATTTTTAGCTCTTGTGCGATTTGGTATACTCTTGTTTTTGACACAAGATCACCCCCTATTATATTTTTGGTTCTTCCATTAAATCTTTTAATTTATTTGCAAATCCGCTATCTTTAATTCCAAGAACAGCTCTTGGAGCCTTACCTATAGCTAACCCTAGTTGTAATTTCGTAGAGAAATTTATATATGGTATACTTCTAAAAGAACTTTTGTCTTTAAAAAGTTTTTGTGTATTATTTGACGCATCATCTGCTATTATTACAAGCTTAACATATCCTTTTTTTAGTTCAGTAAGTGTTGTATCATCTCCTGAGACTAACTTACCTGCACGCATTGCAAGGCCTAATAAAGAATATATTTTTGCTTCAGTAGTTTTATTCATAAGATTCAAGCTCCTTAAGTAAATTTTCATAAACTTCACTTGATACCTCTATTTTAAATGCTTTATTTAAAGCTTTAGTTTTTATAGCTTTTTTTAGACATTCACTATCTTTACAGATATATGCACCTCTACCGTTTGCCTTTTTAGTTGGATCTAAGAAGATTTGACCTTCTTTGTTTTTAACAATCCTCATTAACCCTTTTTTAGATTCTCTTTCTTGACAAACTATACATTTTCTTTGAGGAACTTTTTTTATTTTTTGCAAAGGTATCCCTCCTTATTCTGCATTTGCTTGAGATTCGCTTTTTATATCTATCTTCCAGTTAGTAAGTTTTGCTGCAAGTCTTGCATTTTGTCCTTCTTTACCTATTGCTAATGATAATTGATAATCAGGAACTACAACTAATGCAGACTTTTCTTCTTCATTAACGTCAACCCTTACAACTTTAGATGGACTAAGTGAAGCTGATATAAATTCAGCTGGATCTTCACTATAGTTTATTATATCTATTTTTTCGTCTCCAAGCTCATCAACTATATTTTTAACTCTTGAACCTTTAGGTCCAACACAAGACCCAATTGGATCTATCTTTTCATCTATTGATTTAACAGCCATCTTAGTTCTAGATCCTGCTTCTCTAGCTATAGATTTTATTTGAACTATACCTTCAAATATTTCAGGTACTTCAAATTCAAATAATCTTTTAACTAAACCTGGATGACTTCTAGAAACTACTATTTGAGGTCCTTTATTTGTTTTCTTTACTTCTAATATGTAAACCTTGATCTTTTGTCCAGCTTTATAATTCTCTCCTTGCATTTGCTCAGTTTGAGTCATTACAGCTTCTATTCTTCCAAGATTTACATAAACTATATTTTTGTTTACTCTAGCTACTTCACCTGTAACTATTTCATTTTCTTTATCCATAAACTCTTTGTATACTATTTCTCTTTCAGCTTCTCTTATTCTTTGAACAACAACTTGCTTTGCAGTTTGAGCAGCTATTCTTCCAAAGTCCATAGGAGTTACTTCATTTTCTATTATATCTCCTAATTCATAATTTGGGCTTATTTCTCTAGCATCTTTAAGTTCTATTTCTAAGAAAGTATCATATAAGTCAGACTCATCAACTACTACTCTTTGAGAGAATACTTTAACATCTCCTCTTTCTCTGTCAAACTCAACTCTAACGTTTTGAGCTGAACCAAAGTTTTTCTTGTAAGCTGTTAAAAGTGCTTGTTCTATAGTATCTATAAGTATCTCTTTATCTATACCTCTGTCTTTTTCTAATTCGTCTAAAGCTTCCATAAATTCGTGATTCATTTGTTTTTCCTCCCTGTTAAATTCTCACTAAAACTTTATAGCAAGTCTAACAAGTGCAACTTCTTTTTTGTTAAACTCAACTTCATTTTCATCTATTATAACTTTTATGTTTTTATCTTCAGTTAATCCAACTAATTCACCTTCAAATTGTTTTGAACCGTTTAGTGGCTTGTATAATTTTATTTCAACGTCTCTACCTTGGTATCTTACAAAGTCTTTATCTTTTTTAAGTGGTCTATCAAGTCCTGGTGAAGATACTTCTAAGAAGTAGTTATCCTTTATTGGATCTTTTACGTCTAGTATTTCACTTAACTCTCTACTAACAGCTTCGCAATCATTTAAAGATATTCCTCCTTCTTTATCAAGGAACACTCTTAAATAATATTCTCCAGCTTCTTTAACATATTCTATATCTACAATTTCAAATCCTTTAGCATCAGTTATTGGCGATAATATTTCTTCTATTGTAGCTTCTATCGATCTTTTCATGTTCTTCCCTCCTATTCAGTTGTAAGTTTAGTATTTAAAACAAAAGAGTGAGCACATCGGTCTCACTCTTAGTTTCTGCAAAATATACTATTTTATATACCATAATACCATATATTAGTTTCCATTGCAAATTTTTTGAATTGTAAATGTAGTTTCTATCTATATTTCATAGTATAATATACTTATTATTTTCAATACTTTCTAGGAAATATTATCACTCTTTAATAAGCATAGTCCATTTGCCAATAGTTTCAAATCCTAATCTGTGATATATTCTACCAGCTTTAGGATTATCATAGAATAAACAAAGTGTTTTATTTTCATTTAATAAATCATTACATAGTCTAGATAAACATTTACTTAATAATCCTTTATTTCTATAGTCTTCTCTAGTTGCAACTCCTACAACCATTGCTGATTTACTATTTTCAGCAGCTGTTTGAGCTACACTCACTATCTCTTTATTTTCATTTTCTATATAATATATACGACCACTTTTATCTTCTATCTTTCTTACAAGTTGTTTAACTGTAGGATTTAGTGAATCTTTAAATTCTTTTATTGTATCTATTAAATCATATACACCTTGTGCTTCATTTTTAGAAGCTATTTTTACACTGTTACTCCATGATAATAATTTTTTAGAACTAACCATCTCACAAAAATAACTATTCTTTTCTTTGCTATTTTCAAATACATCATAAAAATTATCTACTATACTCTTTTCTCCTGAAATTATCTTAGCATTTTTATTAGAAAATATTATCTTTTTAAATCCATCAATATCAATATTTTCATCTTCATAATACGGAATAAAATTTTCATAAAATCTAAGCAGCACTCCATTTAGATTATTCTCTTTATTAAAACTTCCCCAGACCTCTTGAAATTCACTATCAAATCCAAAGTTTTCTATATCACCGATTATAAATAAATTAATAGCAGCTTGTTTTGATAAAAAATTAATCGTAATCTTTCTATCATTTTCATTTAATTTTCTTATCATTATATCCCCCCTAATTTAATTAATAATTTTAAATTATATTCATTGTTATTAACTAATATCCTATTATTAAATACATTTTTTATATTTATAAAGTCCTACTTTCTTAAGGTATTAATCTTAAAATTAAAACATTATAAATTGTATATCTAAATTAAAATAGAGTAGATGTGTTACATCTACTCTATTTCTTATAACTACATTTTAAATAATCACTATGTTTAATTGAATATATTAAATGTTCCATTTCCTTATTATCATATACCTTTATATATTTACCTTGTATTTTCATGTTTAATCTTTTTGCTACATTACACGAATTAGTGTTATTAGGCCTTATTTGTGCAATAACTTTATCAGCATTAAGCTTATCAAAAGCATACTCTATACATGCGCTCACACCTTCAGTTGCATATCCCATTCCCCATGCTTCTTTATTTAATATATATGCTACTCCTATGTACTCTTTTTGGTCTATTTTTTCAATTAAAGGTCCCATTACTCCAACAACTTTATTATTCTCTTTATTTATAGCTAAAAAATAGCTATATCCTTCATTACTGTATCTTTTTAAATTTTTATTTATCCAATCTTGGACTTCTTCATCTGAAAAAGATTTTTCCCATGCATACATTACTTCAATATCTTGAAGTATATTAGCAATATCTCTATAATCATCTTTAGTTATTTCGCGTAGACTCAACCTATTAGTTTCTATGATTATATCTTCCATAACTCCCTCCTATTAATTTCTAATTATAAACTCTAGTATTTCTAGAAATCCTATTGCTATATATCTATTTTGATTTTTAATAAATGATAAATATTCTTTTGATTTACCCCATTTTTCATCTAATGTTATTTCTTCATTTTTTATAGTTTCTATATTTTCTAATGTATTTAAAATTTCTTCTTTATTTAGAATTTCACTATTTTTAATCTTTTCTTTAAGGTCTTTTATCTTTTTATTTATATCTTTTTCACTTTCTTCTTTTATTAATTTTTCTCTATATTCCTTTAAACAATTTTCTATAACTTGCAAATCGCTTTTACTATACTTCCAAACTATATCTTTTTCTATATTAGAAATTTGTTCTATATTATTTTTATATTTATTGTGTAATTCTTCTATTATAATTACCATTTCTAAAAAATCATTTTCTTTTAACGTATCTTCACATATTTTTATATCTTTATCTAATAAATCTATTAATTCATTCACTATATTTATTTCCTTCCATATTTAAAGTCCAAATACTATACCTACTATTGCACCTATTCCTAAATATAGTGCAGGGTGTTTTTTCTGCTTATTAGAAAGAACAAATAGTACTATAAATAAAATCAATGCTTTATAGTCAAAAATATTTAAAATATTTTTTGTTTCTAAAAATTTATTTAATGTAATAACTGATAA
>NZ_JAFFPK010000066.1 GCF_017590215.1 Clostridium sp. CCUG 7971 | reverse complement strand
TTTAATGTAATAACTGATAATTTTAAAATCTCAAATCCTGCAATTGCTATAAGTCCTGTCACAGCTGGTCTAATCCCATAAAAAACTGCATTTACCCCCTTACTCTCTCTAAATTTCTTTAGAAAATGAGCTACTATAATTATTATTATAAATGATGGTAGTACAAGTCCAAATGTGGCTATAACTGCTCCTAATGTTCCAGCTGCATTAAATCCAGCATATGTTGCCATATTTATTCCTATTGGTCCTGGAGTTGATTGAGATATTGCTATCATATCGGCAAGCATGGATTTATCAAACCATGTATATTTTTCAGCTATATCATACAAAAATGGTAACGTGGAAAGCCCACCACCGATAGCAAATAGTCCTGTTTTAAAAAATTCAAAAAATAATTGTATATATGTAATTATCATTATTTTGCTCTCCTAAACTTAAGTATCAGTCCTAATACAGACGCCCCTATAACTATATAAATAGGTGAAATATTTAAAAACGCACCTAGTATAAATGTTACTGCAAAAATTACTACTCCTATTTTATCTACTACTGAATTTTTCCACAGATTGATTATTGCATTTAAAACTAGCACCGCTACTGCAACTCTAACTCCTGAAAAAGCATGTTTTACCACTTCATACTGTGCAAAGTTTTGTAAAAAACTTGCTATTATTAATATTATTACAAGAGATGGAAATACCACCCCTAAAGTTGCAAAAAATGCACCTACTATACCCCTTACTTTATATCCTACAAATGTAGCTGTATTTACTGCAATTATTCCTGGTGTAGCTTGACCAACTGCATAATAGTCTAATAGTTCTTCACTCGTTGTCCACTTTCTTTGTTCAACTACTTCTTTTTCTAGCATAGGAAGCATTGCGTATCCACCTCCAAAAGTTAATCCCCCAATTCTAAAAAATGTCTTAAATAAATCAAATAACTCACTCATATACATACCTCCTATATAGGATTATTATAAAATAAAATATAACTTAAATAAATCTTTTATTACCATAAATTTCATATTATTTTAACTAGTATTTATTGTGTAATTACTTACTTTTATAACTACTATTTCCTAATATCTAAGTTAATATAAAAAAGCTATAAATAAAAATATTTATAGCTTTCACTATTTTAATCTAATAGGACACATTCATCTCCAACCTTTACTTTTCCACCTTTTAATACTTTTGTGAATATTCCATTGCTAGGCATGATACATTGACCTACTTGATAATATATTGCACATTTATCATGACATTTTTTCCCTATTTGAGTTACTTCAAGCTCAATTTCTCCAACTTTAATCTTTTGACCTATGGGAAGTTTATTTAGCTCTATACCTTCTACAACTAAGTTCTCTCCAAATGCCCCAAAGTCAACCTTTGCTCCCTTATTTCTGAAATCTTCAATTTTTTCTAGTGCTAAAAGACTTACTTGTCTATGCCACTTCCCTGCATGAGCATCACTTTCTATACCAAAGTCCTCTATGACATTAGCTTCTTCAACCATAGTTTTTGAAGTACCCTTTTTTCACTTATACATATTGCTATTAATTTGTGCATTTCTTCTCCTCCAAGTCCTTATATTCCTCAGGTGTATTAATGTTTGAAAACTTGTCAACTTCAAATCCTTCTATTACTTTGTAATCTAAGTTTTTTATTAGTTTTTGAAGTTTATTTTCATTTTTATTTAAGCTATGTTCAATATTATTGATTATATTCTTTGAATATATTGAACACAGAGGTTGTAGTCTATTATCTACTTTAGGAACTAATACATCATAATTTTCACTATAATTACCTAAAGTATTTATAATTTCTTTATTAATTAGAGGCATATCACATGCTATACATAAAACCTTATCTGTAATGGAATTTTTAAGTGCTGTATGTATTCCTGATAAAGGACCATTTCCTACATATATATCTTTAACAATTCTTAAGTTAAATCTTTCGTATAAATTTTCATCATTAGCTACTATTATAACTTCTTTATAATCTTTTCCACAACCTATTATATGTTCTATAAAAGTTTTATCTTTATAACTTAAAAACGCTTTATTATTGTAGTTCATTCTACTACTTTTTCCACCTGCTAAAATGGCCAGGGTTTTATTAATCAAAGCTAACCCTCCTTAGAATTTAATTATGTCGACTAATACTTTCTCTTCAAGTCCTGTATTACCTTTTTGAACTTCTATTAGACAATTAGAGTCTTTTGTTGAACTTAGTATTCCGTTCCCAGTTTTTATTTGAGTCATTTCTACATACTGTTTACCTTCATTATAAACTGTTTTCCCTCTTATAAATCTTCTTTGTGGGCTCTTCTTATTAAAGTTACCTAAAAGTATTGCCTTCTCTCTTTTTATTTCTATTTTTTCATTACCACTTAGTTTATCTAATGTTGGTCTTGCTAAAAGTTCAAAAGTTGTTAATGATGCTGTTGGATTACCTGAAAGACTTATTATAATAGAGTTGTTAAATTTAGAACATAATACTGCTGATCCTGGTTTAATCGTTACCTTCCAAAATAATTTTTCTGCACCTATATCATCCATAGTATCTTTTAATAAATCTTTTTCTCCAACTGATACTCCTCCAGTAGTAATTATTAAATCGCTTTCTTTTGAAAATTCTTTTATAATATTTCCTATATTTTTGCTACTATCATTTGCATGATCTATGCCTATAACATCATATCCAAGTTCATAAACTCTAGAAAGTATGCTATATTTATTACTATTGTATATCTTACCTTCTGTAAGATTTTCATTTATATCTAATACTTCATCTCCTGTACTAATAAAAGCTACCTTAGGCTTTTTATAAACTTTTATTTTATTAATTCCAGAACTTGCAATTATTCCTATATCAGAATAATTAAGTTTTTTATGTTTATTAACTAAAAGGCTTCCTTTCGTTATATCTTCACCTTTAAAGCATATATTTTGATTGGGTTTAGCTATTTTATTAACTTCTATAAATTTATCATATATATGTACATCTTCTTGCTTTACTACTGCATTTGCACCTTTTGGAATAGGCGCTCCTGTCATTATTTTAATAGCGGTATTTTTAGTAACTTCATTATTAGAGCATTCTCCTGCATAAATTGTATCTATTACTTTAAGTTTTACTTTTGCATTTAAAGTATCTTCCGAAATTATAGCATATCCATCCATAGCAGATTTGTCAAAAGGAGGATTGTTGATTTTAGAATAAATATCTTCTGCTAATGTCTTATTTATTCCCTTTATTAAATCTACTTCTTCAACTTCTAAAGCTTTTGTATTAATATTTAATATTTCTATTGCTTCTTCTAAACTTATAAAGCTTTTCATATCTACTCCTTAATATAATCTTTTTCTTTTTCTATTAAATCAGCAAGTAATTTATAGTCTTCTTTATGTATTACAGGTATTTCTTCAAAACTAATATCTATATCACTTGCTATTGCTATTAATTTCTCCTTAGGAGATATAATCTCCTTGCTAATTCCATCTCTAAATACTTCTATTTTTCTAAGATTACTTTTTTTATAACCTTCAACAAGGATAATATCTTTATTATCAATCATATTAATAATATCATCTAGCTTCTTTTCTTCTTCAAGTTCATTTATCATTGCTAATCTATTTTTTGACGATATTATAACAGTTTGTGCTCCTGCTTTTCTATGTTTATATGTATCTTTTCCTTCTTTATCTATATCAAAGCCATGGATATCATGTTTAATTGTTGCTACTTTTAAATTTCTTTTAGTTAACTCTTTTATCAATCCTTCTATTAGAAAGGTTTTTCCTACATTAGAGCTTGATCCGATTATATTTATTACCTTTGACATATTTTACTCCTTCAACTTATATAGTTTTATTTTTTGTTTAAAATTTATCATATATATGTTAAAAATGAGACTTTCGTCACATAAATTCATTTTGCTTTAAAGTATAATATTTATATGATAAAAAAATAACATAATTTTACTTCTCTTATAATGAAGTAATTAGGGATTTCAAGGAGGTTTAATTCATTGTCTAATATTTCTATTTTAAAAGAAAAAATTAAAAACTTACTCATTGGTGCTGTTGCCACCCTATTAAGTGTACTTACTTTAGCTAATATATTTGCAACTTTAGGATTTAATTCTCTAAGACACATATCTGTTAATCTTGGAGTAATACTAATAATTTCAGGATTTTTAAAATTATTTTTATACCCAAAACAAGTAGCCTTAGAGCTTAAGGATATGACTTTAGCTAGCATATATCCTACATTTTGTATGTCTATGATGCTTATGGCTTCTTATTATGTAAATTATAACTATGCACTTGGAAAATCTTTATGGTTATTTGCTGTCTGTCTAAATATAATAATAATAATAATATTTACTTATAACAACTTAATTAAAAATTTTGAACATATAAAGTTTCTACCACCATTTTGGGTAGCATATGTTGGAATCATAGTTTCTGTTATAACTAGTCCAGGCATGAATGAACCTATTCTTGTAAATTGTATTTTTTATTTTGCATTTACTGCTTATTTTGTAATACTACCATTTATGATTCATAGATTATGTACAAAACCTGTTGCAGATGGACCATACCCTACACTGTCTATTATGTCTGCACCACCAAGCCTTTGTGTAGTTGCTTATTTAACTTTATTTAGTGAGCCAAATGTATATTTAGTTTTATTTTTATATGCACTTGTATTTATAATGACAATATATATGTATACTAGATTTCCTAAAATTTTTAGCATGAAGTTTATACCTACTTTTGCTGGAGTAACATTTCCACTTGCAATATCTACATTAGCAACATTTAAAGTCTCTGCTTTTATGGATAATTTAGGTCAAACTAGTTTCTCAATTATACTTAGAGAATTTGGTTCAATTGAACTTGTAATAGCTTGTGCTGGGATAGTCTTTGTAGTCTATAATTTTATAAGAATGTTTATAAACTCATTTAAAACTAAGAATATATAAATTTAAAAGGGGCTGTCTCAAATTAGAGATTACGCCCCATTTTTAATTATTATTAAAGGGATTTTATTTATAACTAAATTCAAAATTCTTTTCCACATTAAAGAAATCTGAGTAGTCTATATCAAATAAATTTTTCTTTACTTTTGAAATATCAATATTTTCTTTTATAAGTTGAGTTAATATTCCGGCATAAGATAAGTCTCCCTGTATTATACTTCCATATATTTTCCCATCTTTGTGGATAATTTTTTTATAGTTTTCTCCATCAACCTCTACTTCTACATTATAAGTATTATCTTTAGCTTCTACCATACCAATTGACATCGTAGCTATACCAACAAAGTTCATAGTATTTTTACTACCAAAGAAATCTGTCATTCTTGTATCTTTTCCTACCATATTATTAGCTGCAATTATTCCTTCTTTAACAGCTGTTGGCCATATAGGATTTCTTCCTGTTACATCCCCTGCACCATATATATCTTTTATATTTGTTTTACCCTTTTCATCTATTATAAGTCCAAATTTATCACACTTAATATTACTATTTTCTAAAAATAAAATATTTGCCCTTACTCCTGTTGCAACTATTACTAATTCACATGGTATTTCTTCTCCAGTATTTATCATTAGCCCTTTAGGGTTATTATTTGAATCTAGTAATAATTTTTCAGCTTTTACTCCTAATTTTAAATTTACTCCACGTTCCGTAAATTTATGCTCATAAACTTTTGATGTATAACTATCTAATTGTAGAGGAAGTATTTTTTCTCCCATTTCTACTAAAGTTATGTTTACGTCATAATCTAGTAACCCACTTACTGCATCAATTCCAACAAGCCCGGCTCCTAGTACTACAACATTTTTAATCTTTTTAACTTGTTTTTTTATAATAACTGCATCGTCTAAATTTCTAAGACCTACTACATTATTAGCTTCTCTCAAACCTTCAATAGGAGGTATAAATGCAGATGCTCCGCTACAAATCATTAATTTATCATAGCTTAATATTTTTTCACTTGAGAGTGTTATATTTCTTTCTTCATCATTTACATTTTTAACTTCTACACCTTTAATCCAATTAATATCATTTTCTTTAAAGAAGTCTTTATCTGTAAAATTAAGCTTTTCTATATCTCTATGACCTGATATATAATGATGTAGTATACACCTTGAGTATACATTTTCGTCTTTAGATATTAATGTTATTTCTGCGTTCTTATCTAATCCTCTTAAAGTTTTAACTCCACTTATTCCTGCAGCTGATGCCCCTATAACTATATATTTCATTAATTTTGTACCTCCTCTAATGTAATTGCTCCCATTGGGCATTTTTCTACACATTGAGATGTACCTGATTTATGATTTTTACATCCATCACATTTCATTATTTCCTTTTGATTTTTGCTATCAGCTTTTAATACTCCATATGGACATGCCATTATACACATATAACAACTTGCACATTTATCTTTATCATAGTTTACAAGGCCAGTTTTACTATCTTTGCTCATAGCACCTGTCATACAAGTATAAACACACTCTGGTCTATCACAATGTCTACAAAATATCGGTGCATATTTTAAATTACTATCAATTGTTATCCTACTTCTTGTATCTTCACTATCATGAGATACCATACATGCAGTTGTACATGTTAAACATCCAACACATTTTTTTCTATCTATATTAATTCTTCTCATATTAATCCCCTTTACTAGCATTTAATAATGTTTACTGCTACAGTTTTATATGATGGTTCTTTTGAGTACGGATCGTATATAGATGGAGTAAGTGAATTAGTTTCTATATAATGAATAGGTGCATATAACTGATTATACTTAACATCATCAGATATTACTGCACTAAATTCACTAGTTACCCCATTTTGAGATTTTATTTTAATTCTTTCATTTTCTAATATATTTAAATCCTTAGCTAATTTAGTATTTATTAATACATAAGATTCTTTTCTAATTATTCTATTTACTGCATCTATTTCTCTACTTCTAACCCCAGTATGCCATTGTCCTACTGTTCCTCTTCCTGAATTAAATATATATGGAAACTCTTTTGAAGTTGTTGTTGGATTTGGTGTTATATCTTCAAAAATTATTTTAGCTTTTTTACTTGAGGTATAATAATTATTATCTTCAAATAGTCTTCTTTCATCATTAAGTAATACATCACCTGCTCTAAATGGCCACTGTACTCCTTTTGATCCTTTTTTATCTTCTCCTTCTAACATTTCATAAGTTACTCCACTTATATCACAAGGCATACCTTTAGAGCACTTTTTAAGTAGTTCAAATGCATCTTTTGGAGTTTTCCAGTTATCTAGTAAGCTTCCCATGCCTAATTCTTTACCTATATTATAAAATATTTCATAATCAGACATTTCCCCTTCTTCCTTGGGTATTATAGGATTAAGTTTTGATAATCTACGTTCTGTATTTATAAGTACTCCTTCTTTTTTTATACCTGGAACTGAAGGCAAGAATAAGTCACAAAGTTTAGCACTATGTGTATCTTCATATATATCTTGTACTACAAAGAAATCTAAATTTTTAACTGCTTTTTCAAACTCTTGATTATTTGCCCATGAATGTCTTGGGTTTGTACATATTACCCATAAACCTTTTATCTCACCAGATTTAATTTTTTCTATTATTACGTTATATGGTATTGTCTGCTTAGTTGGTAATAAGCTTTCATCAATTTGTAATGCTTCAGCTACTGCTTCTCTTCTAGCTGTATTATCATAATCTCCTCCACCATAAAACCCTGTTGTATTACTAAATGCTCTTGAACCCATTGCATTACTTTGACCTGTTAATGAATTTGCACCTGTTCCTGGTTTTCCTATATTTCCTGTTATTAATGCAAGATTTATTATACCTTGTGCAGTTCTTACTGCTTGGTAACCTTGATTTACTCCCATTGTCCACCAAAAAGATACTCTTTTTCCATTGTGTATAATCTCTGCTAATTCTAGAACTCTTTCTTTAGATATTCCAGTTTCTTGATAAACTTTATCTAAAGTGAATTTTTTAACATGTTTTTTGAAACCTTCAAACCCTTCTGTGAAGTTTTCTATATAATCATTATTTATCCAACCTTTTTCTATTAAAATATTAGCTATTGTATAAATTAAAACTAAATCTGCCTTTGGTTTAATATCTATCCATATATCTGACTTAGCTGCTGTTTCTGATTTTCTAGGATCTATAGTTATAATTTTTGCATCCTTATTATCTTTTAAACGCCCCCAAAATACTGGATGGGCTATAACTGGATTTGCCCCAACAAATACAATAGTATCTGAAAGTTCTGCATCTTTTAATGTATACGGTGGTGAATCAAATCCAAAACTTTGCTTGTGCGCAACAACTGCTGTAGCCATACAGAGTCTTGTATTACCATCACCATTTATTCCCATGTAATTTCTTCCTACATGTCCTAAAAGAGCCATATCTTCAGTCGTCATTTGACCTGTACTTATATATGCTACTGCTTCTTTCCCATATTTTTGTTGAATATCTGTCATTTTTTTAGCAAATATTTTAAAACCATCTTCCCAAGGTATTTCTTTCATTTCATTATTTTCATCTCTTAAAAGAGGTCTTTTTCTTGACTTTATTTTCGTTTGTTGTTTATCAAGGTTTATACCTTTTATACAGCAAAACCCCTTATTTACTGGATAATCTTTTGTAGGCAGTACCTTCGTTATTTTGTCATCTTCAACGTAAAAATCTAAGTTACATGCAAGTGCACATATATTACAAGTTGATTGGGTTTTTTCATATTATTTTACATCTCCACTTCGTAAATTAATAAATTTTCTATTACTTTTATTTTATAGTTTAATAAATTTTTATACTGTGATTTTAATCACATATACAATAGTTTAAGTCAATTTTTTAACAATTTTCATTGTTATAAAACATTATAAATTTAGATACTTAGAGAATTTATCAATATTATTCTCTTTATTAAAATTAAATATCATGCTAGATTTATAATATTAATAAAAGTCTAAATTTCTTTATTCTAAATAAAAAGTAGCCTCTTATAAAGGCTACTTAAAAAATTTCCTAGTTTTTATTTTTTAGATTTTGGCTGTTGTTGTGTTATACAATGTATGTTCCCTCCGCCTAATAATATTTCTCTTGCATAAACTCCAACAATTTTTCTATCTGGGAAGCAACTTTGTAGAGTTTTTCTTGCTTTTTCATCATTAGAGTCATTGAAAGTAGGAAATACTACGCCTCCATTTGCCATATAGAAATTTGCATATGAAGCTGCTAAACGGTCGCCTTCTTCACGAGGAAATGTTCCATCTATTCCATCTACACCTTGACTTTCTTCTTTTGTAATTAATATATTATCTGGAAGCATTAATTTAACAACTTCTAATTTTCTTCCTTTTGCATCTGTTGAATTGCTTAAGATTTTATATGCTTCTTGGCATATTTCATATTGTGGGTCATTTTTATCTTCGGTCCAAGCTAATATCACCTTACCTGGTTCAACATAGTGAATTATATTATCCACATGTCCGTTTGTTTCATCATTGTATATGCCACGTGGAATCCAAATTATTTTTTCAAGATTTAAGTATTCTTTTAATACCTCTTCAATTTCTTCTTTTGATAAATGAGAATTACGCCCTTCACTTAATAAGCACTCTTCAGTTACTATTAATGTTCCTTGACCATCAACATGAATAGATCCACCTTCTAAAATAAAATCATCTAAACGATATCTATTTTTTCTTTCTATTTCACATACTTTTCTAGCTACATGATCGTCCTTATCCCAAGGGAAGTATAAACCGTCAACTAATCCTCCCCAAGCATTAAATGACCAATCAACACCTCTTACTTCTTCTCCATTTGTTACAAAAGTAGGTCCACAGTCACGAATCCAAGAATCATCGTTTGATATTTCAACTACACGTATATTATCTGGTAACATATTACGTGCATTGTCATACTGAGCATTGCTTACACACACTGTAACTTTTTCAAATTCACTAATTGCTGTTGCAACTTTTACAAATACATGCTGTGCTGGTTTACCTCCAAGTCTCCAATTATCTGGTCTTTCCGGCCATATTATCCAACAACCATCATGTTCTTCAAATTCTCCTGGCATTCTAAAGCCATCTTGTTTCGGAGTAGATGTTAACTTTTTCATTTATTTTATCTCCCCTTTTGATTTATTTTTAACGTTTCTTACTTTTATAAGAATTTCTCCTATTATGAAGAAAATAATTGAACCTATTGTAATTGGTAGTGTTTCTGCTAAACTTGCTGTATCAAATTTCATTGGAACTGCAATAAATATTAAAGAAATAATAATCATAATCATTGGTAGTGTAGCTAGAACTTTTAATACAAAATCGCTTCCACTAACTCTAAATGGTCTTTCTTTATCAGGGTCAATTTTACGAAGTTTTAAGAATGCAGGAAATACTGGTAAATATGCTGCTAAAAACATTACAAGATTTAATGCAAAGAAACTCCAAAATAAATCCTCATTTGGTAAAAGTGGTGCTATAATTACTACTAATGATGCAACTATTCCGTTCATCATTGAAGATCCTACAGGCATACCATTCTTTTTACTTTTTTTACCAAATACTTTAGGCATATCTCCATTTGACGCTGCATAGCAAGCCACATTATTTACTCCAAGAGCCCAAGAAACCATATTTCCAAATAAAGTTAATAAGAATAAAATACTCATTATAGAAATAAATAATCCACCTGTTTTTCCTGTTAATAACTGTATACTATCAATTAATCCACTGCTTGTGCTTACTTCAGATGTTGGAATTGCAACGCCTACACCAAATGCAGAGAATATATAAATTGCTGCTATAACAATCCCTCCAATAATAATTGCCTGGGGAATTTGTTTTTTAGGATTTTCCATGTCATCTGCAAATGTGCAAACAACTTCAAATCCTAAGAAATTAAATAATATAACAGAAATAAATGATAAACTATTTAAATCAAAAGATGGAAGTAGGGAAGTTAATGTATATTCATTTGCTACACCTTTAGTAATAGCTCCATAAATACCAAGTACACCTACTACAACAGCTAATAATACTTTTATAAATGCTGCACCGTTTAAAATACATACACTATCACATACTGGATAAAAGCTAATAGCTACTATAATCCATATAAACGCTAATTCTATAAGTAATGATGCAATTAAAGGAATTTTTATACCAAAAGCAATTCCTAAAATTTCAGGAAATATTACTGCTAAAGAAGCCATCCATAATGGGTAGTTGATCCAATAATACCAAGATGCCCTTGCTCCCCATTTATGCCCAAACGCTTTTCTAACCCAGTCATATAATCCACCTTCTCCGTTATAGGTAGTACCTAATTCCGAAGAAATCAAACCATATGGCAAAAGGAATGTTAACATCAGGAATATCCACCAAAAATATTGTGAGTTACCTATAGCTGCTACTGGAGCTGCTGCTTCCGCAACAAATACTACACAGATTACGGATAAGACAGCATCCGTTAATCTAAATTTTTTCTTTCCTTGAGTCTCATTCATTTTCTCCTGCCCCTTCCCCGATTCCTAATTATTCATAAATTCTTCTAAGTCAGCTTTTGCCTTTGCCTGTTCTTCTTTATCTATTTCTTTAGCAGCCAAATTCATAAAGTAAACTAGTAAACCTCTCATTGCAGTTAGACGATTTTCAGCTTCATCAAATACTATTGAATAAGGTGCATCTATTACTTCATTTACAACTTCCTCACCTCTTGTTGCTGGTAAACAATGCATAAATTTAACATGAGGAGCTGCCTTTTTAATCATTTTAGGGGTTACTTGATATTTAGGATAAAATATTGCTAATCTTTGTTCTTCTGAAAGCTCTGCATCATATAATCCATACCATACATCTGTATAAACAAAATCAGCATCTTTTAATGCTTCATCTTCATTATCAGTTATAGTATAAGAACCTCCTGAAACCTTGCAGTTTTTTTCTGCTATTTTTAAATGTTCCTCTTTTAATTGATATCCTTTAGGTCCAAATTGTGTAAAATGCATACCTAATTTTGTAGTAATAAACATTAATGAAGTACAAACTTGAGTTGCATCACCAACAAATACTACCTTACAATCTTCTAGTTTTTTACCTTCTGGTAAATGCTCTATAATAGTACACATATCTCCCATCTCTTGTGTTGGATGGTTATAATCAGACATACCATTTATTACTGGAATTGTTGCATATTTTGCTAAGTCTGCTACACTTTCATGACGATCAACACGTGCCATAACTATATCTACTAATCTAGATAATACACAACTAGTATCTTCTAGAGTTTCATGTCCTCCTAATTGTATTTGCCCTGGTGCAAGGTATTGTGCATGACCACCTAATTGAGTCATTGCTGTTTCAAATGATACTCTCGTTCTTGTTGATGATTGTTGAAATATCATTCCTAATGATTTATTTTTTAATAATTGTGGATAATAGCCTACTTTGATACATCTTTTAATTTTAAGAGAAAGGTTAATTATCTCCATTAACTCTTCCTTTGTAAAATCATTAGTGTCTATAAAATGTTTTATTGGCATAAACGTTTCCCCCTTAAATTTTTAATGTATATTTTGTTAATCAACTACTAAGTTTCATCGATCAACTTATACCTTAATCATAGTTTCGAAATTTAAAGTTTAAAATCAATCTAATATATTACTTTAGGGTAGATTTTTCTATAACCTATGTGTATGTCTCTTCTAAACTTCTCTAATCTTCGCCTGTATTTTACACGTTTTTTTGAGTTGCTAAACGATTTGCTTTATAGTACACTAAAACTATAAATTTACTTTTATGGTAAATTTAGTTAGTTATTTAGGGAGGGATTATCTATTGAAAATTACTGTTTTTATTTATAATATTTTCTTAATTTCTTTATACACAAGCGCATTAACTTATTCATCTAGTCTATACCTACGTAAAAAATATCCTTTCCACCTATGTATAAGTGTTCTATTTTTATTTTATATTTTTGATGACACTATCATCTATATGTCTGAGTTTTTAAGCAGTTTTTCACATTACTATGACCTACAGTTTCTAAATGTACCTGCCTTTAAAACCGTAATTATGATGGCTACAGGTACTTGCTTAATCTTCATTCATCACTATATTTTAGATAGGAAAATTTCATTTATTGATTGGTGTATTTTCATATTACTTGCTGTTTCTATAATTTTTACACCTATGATTTCTCAGGATGCTCTTATGGTTTGGTCTTACTATCTTCCTTATCAAATTTTAACTTTATACTTAGGATTTACTGGCATTTTATATTTAAAAAATAATTCTTATTTAATAGAAAAATATCCTAATATTAAAGGATATAAAAGCTTACTAATTCTAACTATTATTTTTTCATTTTTAATTATCATTGAAGATACCATCGTTATTTTTAGTTTTGATATTTACACACACATTTCTCTTAAAATCAATAATAGAAGCATATCTGAGGATATTTTAAATATTATTTATGCAGTTTCTGCTATTAGGTATTTTTCTAAACAATTTAATAATTCCATAATAGTAAAACCTGCTTTTAAAGAAGATAGCCCAGACGATTTAGAATTAATAAATAAAACTAAAATTTCAAATTATGTTTTTTATCAATTTTCAGAAAGATATAATTTAACAATTAGAGAACAAGATATATTAGAAGTATTACTACAAAACAAAAACAATCAAGAAATAAGTAATGAGCTTGTTATTTCTATAGGAACAGTTAAAAGTCATATTCATAATATTTTTCAAAAGGTTAATGTAAAAAAGCGCAGCATGTTAATTCGTGTTTATGAAGAATTTTCTGCTGAAAATTCTTCTATAGAAAAATATTAATTTATTCTTTCCATAATAAAAAAGGACTAAATTTTTAAAATTTAATCCTTTTAGTTATATTTTAATGACAATATAGACATCTATTTAGGCTTTTAATAATCTTATTCTTTTTCTCTTCATACTTCTTATAATATCTTTAGTATCCTTTTTAACTTTAAGTGATTCACATATTTTCTGTAATGATTTATTGTACGTATAATCATCAATATTATTATTTTTTAAATATTCTAATGTTAATTCTTCAAATTTGACAAATGAAATAGAAATTGCCCAAGCCACTGCCATCTTAGCATAGTATCCGTCGTGACTAATATTATCTAATTCTTTTAAAACTAACTTTAAATAATCTTCATTAATGTAATAATTAATCATCATAACTACTGCAAATCGAACTTCAAATTCTTTGTCAGAACAAATATATGGCTTTAAAAATTCCCAAACTCTTTCTCTATTTTTATTTGTTATTTTTAATCCTACACAAAAACTATCACAAACAGACCAGTTATTAATTTTAGGCACAAAATCAGATATATATTTTAAAATATCTTCAATATCTTGATTTTCTAAATATCCAATTATCATTCCTTTTAACATAACTTCTTCAAAATATATTTCATCATTATTTTCTATATAACTTTTCCAATCTAATTTTACAATTTGCTTTGCAATTTTTCTTAAATTAGGAATACGAACTCCAACTAAATTATCTATTCCTGGTAACAAATTTGAAGAAAAAACCTTATAATTCTCCTCTGCTAATTCTACTAATTGCTCCCTAATCATTTTTATTTTCCTTTTCCATTTCTAAAAGTTGTTTTTTCATATCTAATCCCGCTGCATACCCAACTAATTTTCCATTTTTTCCTATTATCCTATGACATGGAATTATTATCAAAATTGGATTTTTATTATTAGCCATTCCTATAGCACGAGAGGCCTTTGGATTACCTATTTTTTCTGCTATATCTTTATAACTTAAAGTTTCTCCATAAGGAGTGTTTTGAAGTTCTTTCCACACCTTCTTTTGAAACTCAGTTCCTTCTGGTTCAATAGAAAAATCAAATGATTTTCTTTTTCCTTCTAGATAATCCTTAAGTTGATTTGCTGCTTTTAAAATTAGTGGGGTTTCCACCACTTCCATCCCATCTGAAGGTAATTTGTCAGAAGTATAAATATTAGTTATATTTTCATTATTTTGTACTATACCAATTTTTCCAATTTTAGTTTCATAATAAAATATTTTTTTCATAAAAGTATCTCCATTTATTATTTTATTTTTAATCTTTTGTATATTTATATATAACAGATAGAACTTTTATCTATAATTTATCATACTTTTGAAATTATTTCTTCCGCATTTTGTATTTTACTTTTTATATATATTTTTTTAATCAAATTATTACCTAAAAAACCGCATCACATTAAATTATGATACGGTTATTTGCTTCTATTAAATTTAAATTATTTTTTATTACTTCTGATAGGTATCCAAACCTTGAATTAGCTGGTTCTTGATTTAAATATACTTCAAAATCTCTGTATACTACAGGTTCTACCTTTTTCATATAGATCATTACTTTATTTGAATAATAATCTTGTTATACTTCTTACTTTATAAGGGATACTATTTCAGTTATTTTCTTTGCTCCAAAATATACATCTTCATCATTAATTATGATCCCTGGAACGCTCATTATCTTATGCTTTGATTTTAGTTCATCAAATTCAGATATATTAACCATCTCCGCTTCTATATTTTCATTTTCTATAGCTATTCTTTGAGCTGCAATAACTACATCAGGGCATAAATTACAAGATAATGATACTGCAACCTTTATGTTTGTCTTTCTATTTATATCCTTTATATTATCTATTATCTCTTTATCTACATTCTGACCTGGACCACCCAGGTTATATATAGCTAATATAAATGAATTTAATTCATGACCCCCAGGTACTCCATGGAATTTAACTCCGCAATAATTTTTATTACTATCTAGTAAGGCAACTACAGGAAGTTTATCTGCATTTATTTTTGATTCTATATCTAAGTTTTCAGATTTTTTATATACTTCAACATGTAATTTTTCACAAAGGTCGGCTATGTCTATAACTAGGTCTCTAAGTTCTAAAGATTTTTGTAAACTTTCATCTACTACTGTTACTAATGTTACATCATTTTCAATTTTATCTAGTATACCTTTTAGTTGACTTCTTAATGTATCGTTTAAAAGACTACTTCTTTTACTAACATTAGAATTTAATTCCTCTTTTGCATTGTTTTCAACTACTTTACTTGTATTAGTAGATTCTTCTATAATTTCTTCTTTTATACCAAGCCTCTCTTTTTCACTTGATACAAACTTTTCGGCACGTGTAGCTGCAATAGCGCCATCTGCAACTGCTGTTACTACCTGTCTTAATTCCTTTGGTCTTAAGTCTCCAGCTGCATATACTCCTCTAACATTAGTTTCCATATTCTCATTAGTTAATATATATCCATAATTATCTAAATCAACTTTCCCTTTAAATAAACCTGTTTGAGGTTTATATCCAATAAATATAAATATACCAAATGATCCATCTTTTTCACTTGCTGTATATTCAAATACTTCATTAGTCTCATTATTTTTGAATTTAGCATACTGCAGTACACCATCTCCACCAGCTTCTATAATTTCTGTATTAAATTTAACTTCTATTTTAGGATGAGACTTTACCTTATCTGCTATAGATTTTGCACAAGTAAATTCTGGTTCTCTTGCTACAACTGTAACCTTTCTAGCAAACTTAGTTAAAAATAATGATTCTTCTGCCGCTGCAAATCCTGCACCTACAACAAATACTTCTAATCCTTTGAAAAATTCACCATCACAAGTTGCACAGTATGCTATTCCACGACCTGTAAACTTTTCTTCTCCTGTAAATCCTAATTTTCTTGGAGATGCTCCTGTTGCTATTATTACAGACCTTGATTTTAAGTTTTCTGACTTAGTTTTAATTATTTTTATGTCACTATCTAAATCAACATTTAAAACTTCGTCTTCTTTAAATTTAACATTAAAGTCTAGGGCTTGTTGTTTCATCTCTTCCATAAAATATGGGCCACTACTTTGTCTTATGCCTGGATAATTTACTATTTCACTAGTAGTTTTTATTTGCCCTCCACAACTTTCTTTTTCTATAACTAATGTATTTAACTTAGCTCTACCTGCATATATACTTGCTGATATACCTGCTGGCCCTCCACCAATTATTATTAAATCATATACTTTACTCATATTTAAAATCTCCCAACATGAATTTATTTAAAAAATAAGAAGCATATCAATGCCTCTTATTTTAATCAATCCCCTTAAGGATTAAAGTTTATCTATAAATATTATAATTTACCTACTAAGTCTAAGCTTGGTGATAATGTTTCATCTCCTGGTGTCCATTTAGCAGGGCAAACTTGATCTCCGTGTTGTGCAACAAATTGAGCTGCCTGTACTTTTCTTAATAATTCTTCTGCATTTCTTCCTATACCTAAATCATGAACTTCATAAGCCTTTATTTCTCCATCTGGGTTTATTATGAAAGTCCCTCTTAAAGCTAAGCCTTCTTCTTCTATCATAACTTCAAAATCTCTAGCTAACTTTCCTGTTGGGTCAGCTAACATAGGATATTTTATTTTTCCTATTGTTTCTGAAGCATCTGCCCATGCTTTATGTACAAAATGAGTATCTGTTGATACTGAATAAACTTCACAACCTATTTCTTTGAACTTTTCATAGTTATCTGCTAAATCCCCTAACTCAGTTGGGCAAACAAATGTAAAATCTGCTGGATAGAATACAAATACTGACCAATGTCCTTTTACTGAATCAAGTGTTACTTCTTTAAATTCTCCTTGTTGATATGCTTGAACTGTAAATTCTGATACTTTCTTATTTATTAATGACATATTAACTACCTCCTAATTTTAGTAACGATTACTATTATCATTTATTTAATTATATTTTATTCTTTATATTACTATTTGTCAACAGTAATTAATAATGATTTTCATTATTATATTTTATATTTACCTCTAGATTTTAAATTTAAACATAAAATATTCCATTTTTGTATTTTATTATTCATTTGTCCAATTAAAAAGCTGCACCACTTATTTGTGATACAGCTTCTTATCATACTTCTAAAATAAATTATTTTATATACCGTCTACATATTCCCTTAATTCTATTAAAATCTTATTTTTTAAATCTTTATCCAAGTATCTAGTTGGAACTATTTCAGCAATAAATCCACTTATATATATAAGTATCATATCTTCATAGACCTTTACATTTTTTATACTACTTTTTAAAATAGTTTCAGATGAAAATTCACCAAATACTTTTATATTATCTAGATCAATTTCTAAAGTTTTTTTCCCAAAAATAGATGAATTATCACCTTCATTCAATAATTTTTTAATTTCTTTTTTTAGTAAGTTTTTATATTGTTTTGGATATGTTACAATCCATACAATTACAAACAGTATAGAAATTATAATCCAATAAAAACTTGGTTGTCTAAATAAATTATGACTTATAAAATATATTGGTATTGAAAAAATTACTGGTACTAAGTATCTAAGTAAATAAAATGTTTTTTTGTGAGCTGGTGAATTTTCAATATGATATAAATTAAATTTAATGTAATCGTCTTCTGTTATTTCAAAATCAAACTTCATCTTAAAAACCTCCTTTATTTCTCTCCCTTTTGGGTTATCTATTATATTTACATACTATTTTTATATTTTTATATTTGTATATTAAAAATTATTTTCTAAAATAATAACATCTAATATCAAATCTGCATATATATTTGGTTTAAATAGTAGTTTTTGAGGTCTAAATGGTCATATATTTAAAATTTTAATCTTTATTTTGACTTAAGTTGTTTTTATTAACTTAATGGTTAACTAATGTTATAATAATTTTTATAATTTCTATTTATTGGAGGATAAATTTATGTTTTCAAAACCAGATTGTGGATGGGTTAAATTTACTTTAGGTGATTTTAAAGCAACACCAAGTTATTTAACTGACACACCTATGGATTGTGTAAATGCATTTATTTCTACAATTGAAAATAAACTTCCTACAAGTGTATGGTTTGATGAAGAAGGTAATGAATTTTTGTTAATTTTATCTGAATATAATCGTATCTTTATTATACATAATATTTCTAATGAACCAGCAAAGCTATATGAATACAATATTGATCATAGAAAGCTTGCAATTGAATTTTTAGATGATATGGGTAGATACTTTGATGATTTTACTAACCCATATTTTTATACATTCGTAGATGAAAATGAGGCTAATATAAGGATAAATCAACTTTCTGAAAAACTATATAACTTACAAGATTTAGTAGAAAATTATAGAGTATAGATCTATTCTATCCATTTACTCTATAATATAATTTTCATAAATATTAATTAAATTTTTCATATAAAATATTAATATTTCCTACTTTACTATCTTTTTTAATAACACCATCTGAATAATCTTTATAACTAATAATTAGCTTATCATCACTCTCCCAGTTAGCATTGACACTACCACTAGAGGCTCTATTTAATGAAAAATTAACATCGCAGTCATAAGCTCATTTTTTATCACTTGAAATAACTGCAACTCTAACATTATTTGGTACTGTAGCACCGCCTCCTGTGTAAAAGTATATAATAGCCTTATACTTTTCATCAGGAGAATAAAAAGTATTAATAATTTCCATTACTTCTCTATCTAATAAATATCTTCCTCTATTCATTAAATTGTTTTCCATGTAGACCAAACTTTTTATTCTACTTACTAAGTACTTTCCATAACCTATACATAATACAATACAAGCTAATGTAATAACTATCTTTTTCTTTTTCCCCATAAGACCTCCTATTTTGTTCGATTCCCTATTATACATTATTTTCCAAATTTAAAAAACTCTTATACCTAATCATAAATTAGGTATAAGAGTTTTTTATTATTTATATTTTAATATGATTTAAATAAACTAGTTATATTATCATTCATTATTAAATTAAGCAAACATGATTCTATCTGAAAGTTCTTCTTTAAAAGTAATTTTATTAAACTCTTCTATAAGATCATTTTTAGTCAGATTCTTCTTTTCTAATCTTCCTATATCAAGAATTATTTCTCCCCTATGCATCATAAGTAGCCTATTTCCAAACTCTATAGCATGATTTAAATTATGAGTTATCATAATCGTTGTAATATTTTTTTCTTTAACTATTTTATTTGTAAGATTTATAATGTTTTCTGATGTCTTTGGATCTAAAGCAGCAGTATGCTCATCTAAAAGTAAAATCTTTGGTGTATTTAAGGTAGCCATTAGTAAAGAAAGAGCTTGCCTTTGTCCTCCTGATAACATCCCTACTTTTGTGTTAATTTTATCTTCAAGGCCTAAATTTAATATAGAAAGAGGGTCTTTGAATTTCTCTATCTTTTTTTTATTAACTCCCAAAGAAAGTCCAAAGCTACTACCCTTATTATCTGCCAAAGATAAATTTTCTAAAATAGTCATAGATGGTGATGTTCCCTTAGTTGGATCTTGAAACACCCTACTTATAAATCTTGATTTTTTGTGTTCTTTTAAATTAGTTATATCTTTTTCTTCTAGAAAAATATTACCTGAGTCTAACTCTAATGCACCAGATATTATATTTAAAAGAGTGGATTTTCCTGCTCCATTACTTCCAACAATAGTTATAAAATCCCCTTTATTTATCTCTAAATTAAAATTATTAAAAATACTAGTTTCATTTATTGTTTCCTTATTAAAACCTTTATTTATTGATTTTATCTTAAGCATTTAAACTCCCCCTTTCTCTTGAAGAAAATTTAAGTTTATTTAATATATTGTTATTATTCATAATTATAGCAATAACTACTATTAATGACGTTATTAATTTTAAATCTGTTGGTGGGAAACCTAAATTTAAAGCAATACCCACGCTTAATTTGTATAAAAATGCACCTATTATAACCACTGTAGTTCCTTTTAAAAACTTACTATTTTTAAATACAGATTGGCCAAGTATAATAGAAGCTAAAGCAACTACTATAAATCCATTTCCCATAGATATATCTGAAAATCTTTGGTATTGTGCCATTATAGCTCCACTTAAAGCTACTAGTCCATTAGATATCATAAGTCCAACTATTTTCATTGTTCCTTTATTTACTCCAAGGGAAGTAACTAATGTGTCATTATCTCCCGTTGCTCTTAGTATAAAACCAAACTTAGTTTTAAATAAAATATCCATTAATAATTTAGTTATTAAAACCATTACTACTAAAATCATCACTATCGATATATTACTAGAGAATATATTAGTCTTATTAATCATAGGAAGATTTGCCTTTCCCATTACTCTTAAATTTATAGAGTATAGCCCTATCATAACTAAAATCCCCGATAAAAGATTAGTTATTTTTAATTTTACATGAAGTATTCCAGTAGCTAATCCTCCAATAGCTCCTCCCATAAATGCTAATACCAATGATAAAAATGGATCAATATCTTTTAATATAAATGCTGTAGTAATTGCAGCACCTAAACTAAATGTTCCATCTACAGATAAATCTGGAAAATCTAATATAGTATAAGTTATATATACTCCTAATGCTCCTATAGCAAAAATTAGACCTTGTTCTAAAGTACCTATAAAGAAGTTCATATTACTTACCTCCTTTTATAAGCTTTGATCTATTTATTATGTCTTTATCAATATTTATAGAAAGCTTTTTAAGTGTATCTTCATTTATAACAAGTTCTGTTTCTTCTAAAGTTTTTATAGATAGATCTTTTATATCTTTTCCTTCTAAAACTTCAACTGCCATAAGACCCGCTTCGAAACCAAGTTTTTTGTAATTAATACCTTCTGTGATTAAAGCTCCACCTTTAACGTGAGCTTCTTCCGCTCCAATTACTGGTATTTTTTTATCTACTGATTTAGAAGATATTATTGCCATTGAAGAAGCTATCATATTATCTGCTGGAGTGTATAAAACATCAATTTTATCTAAGATAGAATCTAGTCCTTGACTTATATCATTTACACTATTTACACCCTTTACAATTACTTCTATATTATTTTTCTTAGCTAATTCTTTTAAATTATTTACTTGAACTTCAGAGTTTACCTCACTAGTATTGTATAAAACTCCTATAGTTTTTACATCTTTAACAATTTCTTGTATAATTTTTAATTGCTTTTCTATAGGTACTGCATCACTAGTCCCTGCCACATTAGTTCCTGACTTATCCTCTGATTTTACAAGACCTGCTTTTACAGCATCCGTTACTGCTGTAGTTATAATTGGAATATCTTTTGTTGTATTAAAAGCACCTTGTGCTGAAGGTGTTCCAATTGCAAATATTAAATCTTTATTACTTGATGTAAAATTGTTAGATATCATTTGAGATGTCGCAATATCACCCTCTGCATTTTGTAGTTCTAAATTAAGATTTTCTCCTTCTTTAAATCCCTTAGAATTTAAGGCTTCTATAAATCCTTCTCTAGCTAAATCTAAAGCTGGGTGAGATGCTATTTGGGATATCCCTATATTCACCATATTTTCTTGTGATGAAGAATTCCCATTTGAACATGCTGAAAATAAAGACATGCCTACTAGAATTGAACTTAATAAAATTATTTTTTTTGCTACCATACTACCAACCTCCAAATACTTTGTTTTAATTTATATATGATTAATAGAACAAAGTCTTAAATAGTATTTTCTTGTAGTCAAAATCAGATATAATTTATTATAATAAAAAACCCCTCCATAAAGTTAAATGGAGAGGACTTATTTTAATTCCAAAATAATTAATTATTAAAACTATATCTCCTACTTATGCTACTGTGCTACTATTTAATATTTATGTATCTAAATATATAAAACTAATATATTTGAATACATTTTTAATATATTATTTTTTAATGTTTGGCGAATTAATAATTCCTATTCTACGTTTACTTACTATACTTATAATTCTCCATAACATTTATACTATTAAACTACTGTTCTACTATTCTACCTACTAAGATAATCTATATTATCTATACTACTTTCCTATTAAAGTGAATTATATATAGATTCTTCACTTCTGTCAACTATCTAATTTATAAATCTGCTATTGATCTATGTCCAAGTCCAATTACTACTTCATTTAAATGAAGTAATCCTACACTAAGGAAAATACATACACTTACATGCTCTCCTTGTCTTGCAACTCCAATTTTTCCACCCACACTAAGTCCATTTGCCTTATCTGCAACCTGCATTATTGCTTCTCTAGTAGCTCCTGCAATAGCACCATCATGAACATGACAATCTTTAATTATTCCAGTTCTTTTAGATGCAACTAAAGCTCTTTCTATTATTTTTTGAATTGATGAATTTAAATTTCCACCAATATCTACTGCTACAGCTAAAACATTTTCCTTTTTAAATTCTTCTATAAGTTTTTCTTCTTCTTGTCTTGAAGAAATTGCCATTTTAACAGAAGCCTTTGCTATATCGACGCTATTCTTTTCTTTCATTAGTAAACCTCCTAATTAAGCTATTTATATCATGATTTTTATATCAAAAATTCTATAATCCAAAATAAACTTTTATATTTTATAGCTTATTATATCATTAAGCTTGCATTTATTTATAGGTGTAATATACACAATTAACATTTTTTTATAATTCTATTTTTTATTAATATTTATATCTCCTACATTAGATTTTATTTTTATCGTACCTGAAATATCTGTTCCTATAGATGACTTTAATGTTTTTCCATCTATATTTGCTGAGAAATTTGAATCAACATCTCCAACATTAGATTTAGCATCTATATCAAAACTACTATTTTCTGATATATATATCTCTACATCCCCTACATTAGATTTAATATCTATATTCCCATCTATTTTATCTATTTCACATCTTATATCTCCTACATTAGATTTTATACTACCTTTTCCACTAAGACCTTCAATATCAATATCTCCTACTGATACCTTAATATTATATTCTTTAGTATTAATAATTTTAGAATCCATATTTCCTACATCTAATTTTGTATAAAAACTATTGCAACTAATATTTTCTTCAATATTTAAATCTCCAACATTTTGATATATTTCAAAATTTTCTAAATTTAAATTTGATAATACGTCTATATATCCAACATTATTATTTACAGTCAAATTTTCTTTATAAGTTTCTGGTATATAAATCTCTATAGTTCTCAATTTAAATCTACCAAATGATATCCACCCTAATATGTTATTATTTCTATGAATATTTAGACTGCTACTTTCTTCTGATATCTTTAACTGTTCTCTTTCACTTATTTCATAATTGCTACTCTCAACTATTTTTATATCTTTATCTTTTGTAGTTTTTATAACTAAATCGTCTCTTGTTAAATTTATTTTTATATCTTTTAAATTATCAACCTTAACAGTCCATTCATTAGTTTTACTTAAATTATCTTCATTTCTTAATGATATTCCTCCTATAAACAAAACTATAAGTATTACAGTTATTATAGACCATATTACTATCCTAAATTTAGCATTTTTCCTACTCATAACTTATTTATCCCCCTTAAAGTCATAAAATGCCTTAATTATTTGTTCTATAGATGCTCCAATTATAAATACTATCCATGAAGTTCCCCAGTTCCCAAATGTGAAACTTACTAAAAAATATATTGCGGTTATCATAATCCACATAGCAGATGTAATAGATTTTCTTACTCTATGATTTTGATCGTTTGCTGACTTCCACTCTTTAAATTCTTCTACCATAGTATCATCTGTTTTTTGATATTTAGGTTTTGATACTTCATTATAAATTAAAAGTCCTGTAGCCGCTGCAATAAGTGCAAACATTATTACTGTACCTAATTCTTCACCCCATGTTCCCACTGATTCAAATAATATAACCGGTATCGGACATATTATATACATCATAACTGATATTGCTATAATCTTAGCTGATTTTTTTCTTTGTTCTTCATCATCTTTATTCATAAAATCATATCCAATAAGTTCTTCTACATCACCTATATTAGATACAGCTTTGTTATATGCTTCTTTTTCATCTAATCCTGATTCTAATAGATCATTATATTTATCATTTACACTTGATGTAATCTCTTCTTTAAGATCACAGTTCTTTTTCGATTTAGGTGCATTTTCAAATAAACTACTTACATACATTTCTATTTTTTTGTTCATTTTTACCTCTCCTATCTCTTTATATTAAACTATCTATTAATTTTTTTGCTTCATCCCAATCTATCTTATTTTTTTCATATGTGCTTTTTCCTAATGGTGTAATTGAGTAATATCGTCTCCTTGCACCTTTGTTTTCATTACCCCAATATGATGTAATCATACCACCTTCTTCAAGTCTTCTAAAAGCTGAGTAAAGTGTTGCCTCTTTTAATTCATACTCATTATTTGTTTTTTCTTTTATACTCTTATTAATTTCATATCCATAAGTATCACCTTTAACTAAGCTTGCTAGAATAATAGTTTCTGTGTGACCTCTTATTAAATCTGAAGTAATTGACACATTACTTCACCTCCTTCTCTATATGATTATCTGACTAAATTTATATTAGTTTTATATGACAATTATTTTATTCTTTACATTTACTATTATACTTACATATTAGTTTTATATACCTCGCCTGTCAATGTATCTTTTTCTATATAGTATATAAATTTTATATATAAATGTTACAGTTTATTGCAAAAATTATCTAAGTTTACTGAAATTAAGAAGCACCTAAGGCAAACTACTGTAGGTGTTGTTGGTAAGATATTAATAGTACCTTGCATATTTATACCTATATGTATATTAGCAGGATATAGAGATGTTAAACTTGCAACTCTTATGGTTATTTTTGCTGCACCTACTGCTGTTTCATAATTTACGATGGCTCAGCAAATGGATGCTGATAGCAATCTTTGGGGACAAATAGTAGTATTTAGTTCTGATTTTTGTGTACTTACAGTATTCTTTTGGATATTTATTCTAAAACAACTAGGTTTAATTTAATAAACAAACAAATTCTTTTTTTAATTTTCTTTTATTAAGCTCACTTCCGCTCTTATTTTACGAATAATATGTACATCTAAAATAAAAAAGTATTGGTTATTTTAACCAATACTTTTTAGCTTTTTAATAAAATCTTTTATCTTGACTTTGATAGCAATAGTAACTTTTTTCTTCTGTTTCTATGCTTAAAGAATCATTGTATACTATTACTTCCTTTATACTTTTATCACTAACTTCACATACAGTATCTTCTTTTGACTTACCAAAACTTAAACATCCTTTGTCTCTTTCAGGCTCATATCTAAATCTTATTTGAGCATTTTGAATAGTTACTTCTTCATTATTTTGTTTATGTTTTACAATTACTTCTGTATAATCATTTTCTACAAGTATATTTTGTATTTTATAAGTTAATTTATTTTTCATATTTATATCTCCCTTGCTTATAACAAATCTTTATATATTTAATATAGCAAGGTTATTTAATTCTCTCAATTAGGCACTTTTTTGTAACCTAAATATATTACATTTTCTCAATTTAGTATATACAAATAAAAAAGTATAAATTTATTTAAGAGCATTTTTTATATCTGATATTATTAATTCCTCCGTTAAATGATAACGTTCATATAATTCTTCTAATGATACACTATCAGTAAATTCTTTTGAAGCGCCAAAATTTAATACTTTTATATCTTTATCTGAATAGAATCTTGAAATCTTTTCACCGAAACCACCATCAAGTATCCCATCTTCTAATGTTATTACTAACTTATGACTATCTAATAACTCGTTTAATAAATCTTTATCTATTCCACTTATGAACCTCGGATTTATTAATGTAGCATTTATTCCTGTATTCTCTTTTAATTTTTCCTGTACTTTTTCTCCAAGATGATAGAAACTTCCAAGTCCAATTATTGCTACTTCACTTCCACCTTTCACTTTTTCATAAGTATTTAAATTATAAAAATCAGGTTTAACTTCAACACCAGTTGATATTACATCCATGTTTGGAACACGTATTGCAACTGGATGTTTATCTTGTTCTATCCCCCACTCCATCATAGCAAGGTATTCTTCTTTATTAGTTGGTGCAAGGTATACTATATTCGGAATATTAGATATTAAAGGTATATCAAATAGTCCAAGATGTGTCACATCACTATCTGTTATCCCTCCCCAGTAAACCATAATAAGTGCAGGGTTATTGTTTATAGCAAGGTCTTGAGATAATTGATCATAGGTTCTTTGAATAAATGAACTAACAAAAGATGCCACAGGTTTACCACCTTGTGAAGCTATACCTGATGCAAATGCTATTGCATGTTCTTCAGCTATTCCAACATCTATAAATTGATTTTTAAATTCATGTCTAAATGAACCTAGCCCAACTGGTCCAGGAGTTGCAGCTGTTATTGCTACAATACTACTATCTTTTCTTGCTTTTTGTGATAAAAATTCACCTGCAATAGTTGCATAATCTTTTCCAGTACTTTTAAATAACGGTTCTTTAGTTTCTAAGTCAAACGGCATTACCCAATGGAATGCTTCTTTATTTTCTTCTGAATCTTTATATCCTTTACCTTTAAGTGTTTTTATATGAACTACTACTGGGTGATTAGTATCTTTAACCTTTTTAAAGATATCAATTAATGACTCAATATCATTTCCATCTTTAACATAATGATAATTAAATCCTAAAGATTTAAAGAAATTATTTTCTGCTTTTCCATCAGTTTCACGAAGTAAGGCTAAATTTTTATAAAGACCTCCGTAATTTTCAGCTATAGACATATCATTATCATTTACTAGTATTATTATATTTTTTCCTGATGCAGCTGCATTATTTAACCCTTCATAAGCTTGCCCACCACTTAAAGAACCATCTCCTATAACAGCTATAATATTTTCACTACCACCCTTTACATCACGCGCTTTTGCTAAGCCACATGCTAAACTAATTGATGTTGATGTATGTCCTATTGTAAAGAAATCATGCTCACATTCATTAGGTGAAGTATATCCTGTAACACTTTTATACTCTTTAGGATTTATAAATGCATTTTTTCTTCCTGTTAAAATTTTATGTGGATATGATTGATGAGAAACATCATAAACTATCTTATCTATTGGTGAGTTAAATATATAGTGTAGCGCTATAGTAGCTTCAACCATACCTAAGTTTGGCCCAAAGTGTCCACCTACTTTACTTACTTTTGTTATTATACTTTCTCTTATTTCACTAGATAATGCTTTTAATTCATCACTATTAAGTACTTTTAAATCTTTGGGGCTGTTAATTTTATTTAAAATATTTAATGACATATTAATACCTCCAATATTTATACTATAAATTATTTTTGTTAATATATTGATTAGTATAAATCTTAGAGTAAACTCTAAGTCAATAGAAAATTTTAAAATAGTTTTTCTAATTTTTCCTTTACTTAGAGTACACTCTAAGGGTTATAATATAATATCATTTATTTTAGGAGGTAAAATTATGACCTATACTATCAAAGAAGTAGCTAAAAAATATGGTTTATCCACTCATACTCTTCGCTATTATGAAAAAGAAGGTTTACTTCCTTTTATCAAACGTAATGAACAAGGTAATAGAGTTTTTAGTGATAAAGATTTCGAATGGCTTGATCTTATATGCTGTTTAAGAAATACTCATATGCCTCTATCTGAGATTAAAGAGTATGTGGATTTATGTATAAAAGGTCCCGATACTATTTGTAAACGTGAAGATATACTTTTAAATCATAAGAATTATATAGAAAACGAGATAAAAAACTTTAATTCTTATCTTAAAATTGTTGATAACAAAATAAATCATTATATTAAAGAACAAAAGTCTATTATATGT
Organism: Clostridium sp. CCUG 7971; assembly: GCF_017590215.1. GTDB lineage: Bacteria > Bacillota > Clostridia > Peptostreptococcales > Peptostreptococcaceae > Faecalimicrobium. Next base: position 25,028 of record NZ_JAFFPK010000066.1, on the reverse strand, counting down.
AAATAATTCAAAAACCGTATAGAATTATCTATACGGTTTTGTGTATTTCAAATAACTTTATATTTTCAAGAGTTGAAGCACCACCAATGAATCTAGAAAGATGGCGGAGTTACTGCAAATATAACTTCACAATCAAAATCAGATATATTTTCCCATTTATGATTTGAGTGTGGAGGTATTTTTATACTATCTCCACAATTTAGTTCAACTACCTCATTCATTAAATAAAGATTGACTGATCCTTTCATTACATAAGCAACTTCTTCACCTTTATGGCTAAAAAGCTCTTTTGAAGAAGATTTTTTAGGAGGTATTTTCATAAGCATAAACTCAATATCTCCTTTTGAGTTGGGTGTTAACAATTCATATGAAAAACTGTCATCTTCAGCAAACATTATTTTCTTACGACTATCTTTTCTAACTACTAAACTTTCAGTTGCAACATCATTTATGAAAAAATTAAACATTGGTATATCCAAAGCATTAGAAATTTGTTTTAGTGTATTAATAGATGGATTAGCACTTCCCTTTTCTATTTGGCTAAGTAGTGATGGTGTAACACCGATTAAATTAGCTAATTCTTTAATAGTTAATTCTTTTCCTTTTCTGTATTCTGAAATATTTTTTGATATATCTACTTCATTCATTTACAAACTACCTCATTTTTACGTATTTTAAATTATTATTAGATAATTATATCAGTATAGGCTATTTTGTGCAATTTGATTAAATTCTATTTACTTAAATCCAAAATAATTAAATATCATTGACTATCATAAAAAAACATGCTAGTATTTATTAAAGCACACTTAATTTATTAAGTTAAAATTAAATATTATTTAACTAACAGTATTTAAATCTATATAATATTAAGATAAGGATGGTTAATTATGGCTAATTCAAAAGTATTAAACAAAGAAATCTCAACTTGGATAGAAGAGTATCCATTATTACAAGAAATAATAAATTTAAAGGAAACATTATGGATAAATCCACAACATAGCAACTTTGAAGAAGGAATGAAAAATGTTTCTCTATCTGATGATGATGTATTAGATGCAGAGAAAAGATTAGATAGATTTGCTCCATATATAGCAAAAGTATTCCCAGAAACTAAACCAGAAAATGGAATAATAGAATCTCCAATAGTTAAAATAGATAATATGAAAGCTAAATTAGAAGAAATATGCGGAGAGGAACTTGCAGGAAATCTTTTATTAAAATGTGATAGTCACCTTAAAGTTTCTGGATCTATAAAAGCTAGAGGTGGTATATATGAAGTTTTAAAACGTGCAGAAGATTTAGCTTTAGAAAACAACATAATTACATTAGAGGATAACTATAAAAAGCTAGATAGCGATGAAGTTAGAGAATTTTTCTCTAATTACTCTGTAGTAGTAGGATCAACTGGAAATTTAGGGTTAAGTATAGGTATAATGAGTGCTAAACTTGGTTTCAAAGTCACTGTTCATATGTCAGCAGATGCAAGACAATGGAAAAAGGATCTTTTAAGAAGCAGAGGTGTAGAGGTTATAGAATACGAATCTGATTACAGTAAAGCTGTTGAAGAAGGTAGAAAGCAAGCTGAAGCAGATGCTAGTAGCTACTTTGTAGATGATGAAAATTCAAAAAATTTATTCTTAGGATATTCAGTAGCAGCTAAAAGATTAGATAAACAGCTAAAAGATATGGGTGTAAAAGTAGATAGCAATAATCCATTATTCGTATATTTACCATGCGGAGTTGGTGGAGGTCCTGGTGGAGTTGCTTTTGGGCTTAAGCTTTTATACAAAGATAATGTACATTTCTTCTTTGCAGAGCCAACACATTCTCCATGTATGATGATAGGTTGTATGACTGGAGAACACGATAATGTCTCTGTTCAAGAATTTGGAATAGATAATATAACTGCAGCAGATGGATTAGCAGTAGGTCGAGCTTCTGGATTTGTTGGTAAAATTTTAGAAAAATTAATGAGTGGATGCTACTCAATTACAGATGAAAATATGTACAGACTATTAACTAAAATGGCTGATAGTGAAAAAATATTCTTAGAACCTTCAGCACTTGCTGGTGTTCCAGGTATTGTAAATATACTTACATCTGAAGAAGGTAAAAAATATTTAAGAGATAACAACCTTGAAGATAAATTAAACAACACAACTCATATTGCATGGGCAACTGGTGGAAGTATGGTCCCAAAAGATATGATGGATGAATATTATAATAAAGGTGTTTCATTACTTAAATAAAAATAATAAACTCATTTTTATGGAGTTTAATAGTATTTAATGTTACAAATATAAAGACCGTATTGACTACTTAGTCAACACGGTCTTTATTAATTTTAATTATGAATAGTTACACTACTTCAAAATTAATTTAGAATTCTTCACTATCAAATAACATTTTGCTATCAAAGTATTTATTCTTTTCTTCTTTTAGATTAAATTTATGAAGAAGTTCTTCTAACATTTGAGCCTGACTTGATAATTCTTCACTTGCAGCAGCACTTTCTTCAGAAGTTGCTGAATTTGTCTGCACAACAACAGATATTTGTTCTACACCAATATTTACTTGGTTTATATGTTCTGCTTGTTCATTACTTGCATCTGCAATTTCTTGTATAACTTCTGCTGACTCTTTGGCTCCATTAACAACTTCTTCAAGAGATTTTGCAGTTTCTGAAACTATTACAGTTCCATTTTTTATTGCTATAATTGATCTTTCAATTAGCTCTGCTGTATCTTTTGCGCTTTGTGCAGATTTTGCTGCAAGATTTCTAACTTCATCGGCAACAACAGCGAATCCTTTACCAGCTTCTCCAGCACGTGCTGCTTCTACTGCTGCATTAAGAGCTAATATATTTGTTTGGAATGCTATTGAATCAATATTTTTTATTATATGTCCAATTTCATTCGATGTATTGCTAATTTCATCCATTGCTGCAATCATCTCTTGCATTTGCTTTTTACCTTTATCAGTAGCAATGCTTGATTTCACAGATATTTCTTTTGCTCTTTCTGCATTTTGTGCAGTTTGCTTTATTTGTTCCGATACTTCATTTATAGTTGCTGAAAGTTCTTGAATTGAACTTGACTGTTCTGTAGCACCTTGAGAAAGTACTTGTGCACCTTCTGCTACTTGATTTGCACCAATTGCTACTTGTTCACCAGAAACATTTATTTGTGTTAAAGTACTATTTAAACTATCTACAATTTTATCTAAAGCTATTAACATAGGCTCAAAATCATTTACAAATAAATCACCTAATCTATCCTCATCTATATCAACATCTAAGTTACCATTACTAATTTCAGATAATATATTTGTTAGTGTATTTATCATTTCTCTAAAATCAGTAACTATTTTACCTGTAGCATCTGCTACTAGACCTATTTCATTATCCTCATCTATAACTGGTATCTCTGAATTTAAATCACCTTCAGCCAATTTTTTCAATCTTTCACTACATTCCTTTAATGGATTTCCTATTTTATTAGAGAACTTTATTGCTACAATAAATGCTATAATTGTAAATATTATAGATAATATAACTGTAATCATTATTGAAGTATACATTTGGCCAAGGAAATCATTTTTATTTATCATTACACCTACACCCCAATTATCACTATCTTTTACTGGAGCATATCCTAAAATCCAATCATCTCCTCTTAAATCTACATCAGTATATCCTGTTTCTCCTGAAATAAGCTTTTTATCAGCTTCTGCAAAGGTAATAAATCCTTATTTGTTGCTGATTCTTTTATAGTATTTTCTTCACCGATAAGACTAGTATCTCTATGAGCAATTGTTGTTCCTTCATGGTTAAGAAGATAAGCATAACTATTTTTACTTATTTTTATGTTATTAACAATTTCATTTAAGAAGTCTTTGTCTGGGTCAAAAGTTACAACCCCTACTATTTTACTACCTTGTACTCCATTTTCCCAAATAGGTGCTGAAACTACAAGTGTAAGATTTCCTGTCACTTGACTTACAACAGGACTACTCATATAAGCTTTTCCTTCCATAGATATTTTAAAATAATCTCTTCCAGAATAATCTTTTCCACTAAAAAGATCCTTACCATTGCATCTAAAATTTGACCTAATGATAATCCATATAGCTTTTCCTGTCTAGTTATAATACTTTGTTTTTCTTCTAAGTTTACCTTAGGATCTGAGAGTTCTTTTATAATACCTGTTTGAATTGCTGCATTTTTAAGATTTGTAATTTTTTGAGAAACAGTTTCGGCAGCTTGCTTAGTAGTCTCTACTGCTGTTTTAGATAAAATGCTGTTAGAAGTCTTATAATTTAAAAAACTTGTAATAGCTCCTAAACATATACAGCAAATAACTGCAAAACACACAATTGTTAAAGCAAGTTGAGTTTTTATACTTTTGTTTTTTTCTTTACTTTTTTCTCTTAATTTAAAATTCATTTTTCATTTTTTCCCCTTTATTATTTTGCTTTATATGTTAATTTATCAGCACTACTAACATAATTAACTATTTAAGTCTTAGTTATTTTATTATTTAATCACTCCTCACACATTAAAATATTATAGTTATTAAAACCCACTTACATAATACAAAAATAAAAGAGCATCAACATAAACCAGTTAATACTCTTCTTCTAAAATACAAATAAGATACAAAATTTATGCAACTGGCTGACTTAAAAAAAGTCCCTATAGCTTTGCGTCGCCGAATCACTTCGGGTTTGCTAATTTAATTTTATTTTATATTTAATTTTACATTTTATATTAACACGAATGGTAATTTTTGTAAATATTTAAGGTATTATATATTTTTATATTATTTTTTTAATATAATAGCAGAAAATTGTATTTTTATTTACATAATTAATATATTTTTTATGTACTTTAGAAATTAATTGATTATTTGAAAAAATATAAAAATACAAAAAATTTAATTTTTTATATTGACATAAGTAAAAATAGTCTATATTATTAGATTAATAAATTTTTTAAAAAACAAATTCTATGAAGAGAAAAAGTAAGTATTCTTTTGTTCCACAGAGAGTTGGTGTTTGCTGAAAACCAATGTTCAAATTATACTGAAAAATCATCTCTGAGAAGCAATGCTGAACGTATTTTCAGTAAGTATTGCCGGTATCTTCCACCGTTAAAAGGTAAGCGTATTGATAGATACGTAACTGAGAGCCAAAAATAGGTTTATTTTTTATAACCTTAATTTTTGGAACTAGGGTGGTAACGCGGATAATCCGTCCCTTGTATTTTACAAGGGGCGGTTTTTTTGTTTTTGAAAGGGGGAATTTTAATGGACATTGAAGGTGAAATAATGAAGTACTGAAAAATATAATTAAAACAGGAGGATATAAAAATGAACGATTTATCAAAAAAAGATTTATTACTTACAGGCTTAATGCTTTTTTCTTTATTCTTTGGAGCAGGAAACTTAATATTTCCACCATTTCTTGGGCAATCAGCAGGAGATAATACATGGATAGCAATGGCATCATTTTTTATAACAGCAGTTGGATTTCCGATATTAGGTGTAATTGCTGTTGCTAAGTCAGGTGGATTAACTAACTTAGCTAAGAAAGTTAATAATAGTTTTGCAATAATATTTACTATTTTAATATATTTATCAATAGGACCTGGTTTAGGTATACCAAGGGCTGGAAGTCTACCTTTTGAAATGGTGGTATCACCATATTTACCAGAAAGTGTACCAAAATCTTTAGCATTATTCTTATTTACACTTGTATTCTTTTTAGTAGCATATTGGCTTTCACTATCTCCAACAAAATTGGTAAATCGTATGGGTAAAGTATTAACTCCAACTTTATTACTATTAATACTTGTTATTTTTCTAGGGTCTTTATTTAGACCACTAGGTAGCTACGGAGAAGCTAGCAAAGATTATGTAACTAATCCATTAGTCAAAGGATTTTTAGATGGGTATTTAACTATGGATACTATAGCGGCTTTAAATTTTGGTATAGTTATAGCATTAGCAATAAAATCTAATGGAGTAAAGGATGAAAAAGCTGTCGTTTCAGCAACTATAAAAGCAGGACTTATAGCAGGTACTTTACTAGTAATAATATATTCATTACTTGCTCACCTAGGAGCTACTAGTGGTTTTAAATTTGGAGCTACTGAAAATGGAGCACAAACTTTAACAAATGTTACAACATATATTTTTGGTAAACCAGGAGCATTATTATTAGCCGCTACATTTACATTAGCTTGCTTAACAACTAGTGTTGGCCTTATAAGTTCTTGTAGTCAATACTTTGCTACACTTACTGATAAAGTATCTTATAAGTCTTGGGTTAGAATATTATCTATTTCTAGTATGACTCTTGCTAATCTAGGATTAACAAAAATACTAGCTGTATCAGTACCTCTATTAAATGCAATATACCCAATCTCAATAATGCTTATAGTACTATCAATGTTTGATAAGTTTATAAAAGAAAATACTTTAGTTTACAAGTTTACAATACTATTTACTGGTATAGTAAGCGTTGTTGATACTTTAGGTCAGGTAGGAATAAAAGTAAGTTACATTTCAGATTTATTCAGTAAATTACCTTTATATTCTCAAGGTTTAGGTTGGGTAGTACCTGCAATAATTGGAATCCTTTTAGGATTAGGAACAATGTATTTAAAACCTAGTTTAATTAAAAATGAAGTTAATGAAAGCGGAAATTTAGAATAAATAAATTATAAAAATAAAAAAGGCTATAATTATAAAATTATAGCCTTTTAATTAATATTAAGAACAAAACCTTTATTATATCCATATTAAAATATACTTAAATAAATTTAGCTATTTTTTTATTATCTATATAGCTAATTATAGTACCATAATAACGTTTCTTACACTCTACAGCCTTAGAAATTTTATCAATTAAAATTAATTTATATTCTTCATCACAGCAATACAAGCATAGTCCTTCTTTTTTTAAGACATAAGAAATTGGAAATACTTCAACTTTACTTCCCTCTATTTCTAACTCTACAAAAAATTTATTATCTAAAGATTTATTAATTTCATTGCATATTTTATTTTCAGTACTAAATTTATTTTCATATAAATCTATTATAAGCTTCTCTTTGAGATTATTTAAAATTCTAGAACATCTATCAGAATCAACAAGAGTAAATTTATCAATAAGAAAAGATTTTTTTATATTTTCGCTTATATTTTCAGAAATATATAGTGCTAATATTAAAGATTCATAGTCACTGTCTGTTAGAATATATTTAGCTATTATATAATTTCTATCTAAGTCTACTCCTCCATTAACACCTCTATATGTTATTATAGGAATTCCAAGTACTGATAATTTATCTAAGTCCCTTTGTATGGTTTTCGTTGATACTTTAAATCTTTCAGATAGTTCCTTAATTGTAGTCTTAGAATTATTTTTTAATAAGTAGAATAATATATCTAATAATCTCATCGCCGCATCCTTCCAAATTACTACTAAACTAATATTTTATTTATTATTTTTTAGCCACATAATTGCACTATACGCATGCATAGCCGCGCCTGTAACCATTATATCCTCATTGAATACTACTTGTTCGTTATGCATCGGTAACCCATATAAAGGATTTTCTTGCTTTGTACCTGCACCTAACATAAAATAAACACTCGGCACCTCATATGAATAAGAGGCAAAATCTTCTGATCCCATACCTCCACCTTCGAATGAAATAACTGACTTTTCACCAACTAAATCTTTTATATAAGATGCCACTTCGTTTGCTAAATTTATATCATTAATTAACGGTGGTACTGATGATAACTCTATTAATTGAGCTTTTCCTCTAAACATTTTGGCTGTAGAATTTACTATCTCATTCATTCTATTGAATATAAATTCTCCTATTTCTTTATCTAAACTTCTAATGGTTCCTTCCATAACTACTTCTTCTGGTATTATATTTGGAGCTTCTCCTCCAGCAAATTTTCCTATAGTTACTACAGCAGGTTTAGTTGCTGATATTTCTCTACTTATTACTTCTTGTAAAGATAAATAAATATGAACTGCTATATTTATTGGATCTACTCCTGTTTCTGGCATTGCCCCATGGCATCCATTTCCTTTTACAAGGATTCTAAATCTATTACATCCAGCTATGCTAGTTCCTAATCCATATAGTATAGTATTTGAAGGTGTTCCAGAGTGTACATGCATTGCCATAGCTGCATCAACCTTTGGATTTTTAAGCACTCCTGCATTTATCATACTTTTAGCTCCAGTGAATCCTTCCTCATCTGGTTGAAATACTAACTTAACAGTACCTTCTATTTTGTCTTGATTTTGTTTAAGTAATCTAGCTGCACCTAAAAGCATTGCAGTATGCATATCATGTCCACATGAATGCATACATCCATTCGTTGCTTTGAAATCACATTTTGTATCTTCTCTCATAGGCAAAGCATCCATATCTGCTCTTAATAAAAATGTTTTTCCAGACTTATTACCTTCAATTGTAGCAACTATACCACTTTCACAAATTTCCCTCGGTTCATATCCAAATGATCTTAACTTATCAATTACATAAGACTTTGTTTTAGATAGGTTAATCCCGACTTCAGGATTTTTATGAATTGACCTTCTATAATCTATAATGTCTTCTTTTATTAATTTAGCTTGTTCTATAAAGCTCTTCATAATATCACCTCATTTATTTGTATAAAAATTTAGTCCTATTTTTAACTTATTATTTAATAATAATACTAAAATAGGACATATAGAGTCCTCTTTTTTATATTTTTTAATTTTATAAAATATAATGATAAAATTATAATTTATAAAGTTTAAATTTATATGAAAATTGTCTAGGGTTTCTACTAATTATTAACATAAAAAACACATTTATAGTTATATAAATGTGTTTTTTTATGTTAATAATGATTAAGGTATTTTTAATAATGGCTTAATTATGCTTATTATAATATGCATCATTAAACTTAAGTTTTTTATGTCCCACAAAAAGTTCTATAAGCACAACTTGAAGGTTTAGGTAATTCAGAATACTTCTCTTGGTCTTTTGAATGTTCATATGGTATTGAAATAGCATTAAGAAGATTTATCATAACATTAAAATCGCCTTTATCAGCAGCTTCTATTGCTTCTTCTACCCTATGATTTCTTGGAATTATTGCTGGATTAGATTCCTTCATTAATTGATGTACTAACTTATTTGACTGTGGTTGTCTTTTAAGCCTTTCTTGCCAAACGTTATTCCAATTAGAAAATTCTTCAGTACTAAACATACCTTTGTCATTATTCCTATTAAAAGTTAATGCAATGAAAGTATTAGTATAGTCTTCATTATATTTTTCCATCATACTAAGTAAATCTTCAATAATTGCTTTATCTTGCGCTTCTTCATTAAATATTCCAAGCTTTAATCTCATTTTAGATAACCAATTTAAATAGTATAACTTAGAAAAATTTGAAATAGCATCTTGAGCTGTTTTTATAGCATTGTCTTGGTTTTCATGTAAAAGAGGTAATAATGTTTCAGCAAATCTACATAAATTCCACTCAGCCATAATAGGTTGATTCTTATATGCATAACGTCCATTGACATCAATAGAGCTAAATACAGTATTTGGATTATAAGTATCCATAAAAGCACAAGGACCATAGTCAATTGTTTCTCCACTAATAGTCATATTATCAGTATTCATTACACCATGTATAAATCCAACAGTTTGCCATTTAGAAACAAGACTAGCATGAACTTTTACTACTTCATTAAGTAAGTTAATATATTTATTTTCATCATCTAATACATGTGGATAATGTCTTTTTAATGTGTAATCAGCCAATTCTTTAAGTTCCTCAGTACTACCAAACCTAGCAACATATTCAAATGTTCCAAATCTAATATGACTAGAAGCTACACGAGTTAATATTGCTCCTTCTTTCATACTTTCACGAATTACACGCTCTCCTGTTTTAACTACTGCTAAGCTACGTGTAGTTGGAATACCAAGACCATACATAGCTTCACTTATTATATATTCGCGAATCATAGGTCCAAGTACTGCTCTTCCATCTCCTCCACGAGAATATGGAGTTCTTCCAGATCCTTTAAGTTGTATATCGTATCTTTCACCTGAAGGTGTTATTTGCTCACCTATCAATAATGCTCTTCCATCTCCTAACATTGTAAAATGCCCAAATTGATGTCCAGCATAAGCTTGCGCAATAAAAGCACCTTCTTCTATAGTCTTATTTCCTGAAAGTATTGACACACCATCATAACTTTTAAGAGCATCAATATTTAATCCTAAAGTTCTCGCTAATGGATAGTTTAGAATAACTAATTCAGGTGAGCTAACTTTATTTAAATTAATTTTGCTAAAAAATAATTTTGGTAAAGTGGTATAACTATTATCTAAGTTCCATCCTATTTCTATAACTTCTTCTTTATTAGTCATTTTTTCTCCTTGTATATTTAATATTTTAGTGTGTAATTTATGTTATATTAATATACCCTTATTCTCGGATTGAAATAAGTTAATTTCTATTTTTATCAAAATATTGTTTAAATTATACTAAAATTAATCTAAGTAATTAAGTCAATAATTTATATTATTACTAAAGTAGTTAGATTTTGATATAATATATTTATTATACTTAGGAGGTACAACATGAAATCAGCACAATATTATATAGAAAAATTAGATATGACACCACACGTTGAAGGAGGATACTTCAAAGAATCAATAGTATCTAAGGATTTCTTTAGAGAAGATAAGAAGTTATTTAGTAGCATATATTTCTTACTTGAAACTGGAGAGGTATCTAACTTCCACAGATTGACTTCTGATGAGATGTGGTATTACCATGATGGTCAGGCTCTGACTATATATATGATAACTCCAGATGGTGAGCTTATAACTAAGCAATTAGGATTAGATATAGAAAAAGGAGAAATTCCTCAAGTTTTAGTCCCTAAAGGATACATATTCGGTTCTTCTATGAACAACGATGGGTTTGCTTTAGTTGGATGTATGGTTGCTCCTGCATTTACTTTTGATGATTTTGAGCTATTTGAAAGAAAAGATCTTTTAAATATGTATCCTCATTTAGAAGATGTAATAAAAAAACTAACTAGATAAAAATTATTTTTTTATATTTGTTTACAGTACATATTTTATAAAAAGGGTCTATCTTAAATAAAATTTTATATTCTATTTAAGATAGACCCTTGTATTAACTAAGTACTTAAATTTATTTTTTAAAATCTGGATATAAGAATTTAAATATTTTTATATTCTTTTCTATTTTAGGAAGATAGTACTTTTGAGCGTATTCCCTTCTATCAAAATTAGCTTCTTCACCATTTTTAACATTCCACTCTTGAACTACTTTACTTAAACCTTCATTACTAAATTTAGATATATAATATGCCCCTAATTTTAAACTAGTTTTTCATTAACTAAATCCTTAGGTGTAAATCCGCTCATATTTAATTCTTTTGCTAATTCAGTTGAAGATTTATCACTAAATCTTAAAATCCCGTTGTTTGAATTTTTCTCATATTTTTTATCATCAAATCTTGATTCAAAGTGTGCAAGTGTAGCTAATACATATGGGTCTATCTTGTATTCGCTAGAAATACTCTTTATATCAGATTTATATTTAACAGGAAATAGCAATGTTCTTACAGCGAAAAATGCTCCCCCTAGTATTATTAAAATTGCTATTGCAATAGATATTATTTTTTTCATATTAAATTCTCCTTAATTTTTTTTAGTAACTATATCAAAATAAAACTTAGATGTAAGTAAGTAATATACTACATAAATTATTGAATATGGTATAAGTGTACACGCCATTACAAAGATTAAGTTTTGTCCAAACATTTTACAAACAACATAGTTTGCTACAATACTATGAATACTTCCTATTAATAACGGTACAAAGAAATTAAATCCAACTTGATTATAAACAGATGACTTTACATCACTATTGTCTACACCTATTTTGTCTAATACACTATATCTAGGTGCTTCATCTTGAGCCTCAGATAGTAATTTGAAAAATATAACACTACCAGTACAAACTAAAAACACTAACCCTACAAATACTCCTATAAATACCATTATTCCAGAAGTTGTAAATGTATCTTTAAACGTTGAGTAATAAGAATTTACTAAACTATTCGTAGATTTTTCATAATCTCCAACTGCATATTTTTCAGTTAACTTTAAAACCTTATTATTAAAATCTTCACCATCTTTCGCATTAGATAAATTATATAAATAATAGTTATTTATTTTATTATTTGATTTTAAATTTTCAAAAGTACTATCAGATACAACTATAGTGTTTTGAGGTATTTCTGTATTATATAACTTTTCATCTAATCTAGATTTAACATTCAATTCAAGTCTATACACATTATCTATATTAATAACAGGCTTAGTATAAGAACCATACCCATTAGAAGATACGTTAATAAATTCATTATCTTTTATATTGCCAACTTCTTTAACGCCTTTTATCTTTAGTAATTGATTTAAATTAGATAGAGATATTATTTCATACTCTTCTGTATAATCAGAATTTGAATCATTTTTTATCTCTGGTAATGTTATATAAGTGAATTTAGCTTTATCAACTAATTTATGTTCACTAGACTTACTTAAAATATTTTCAAATTCTTTTATATAACCTTTATTATCAATTTTTAAAGTATAAGAAAATGGAGCAACACTAGCTACATTTTCAGAACTCATAAAATACGTTGACATAGATACACCTATAGCAGTTAAAGTAGTCGCACTTAATATTGATATTATAGATAACATCTTCGCATTACTTTTGATTCTATAAAGTAATTGAGATGTAGATATCATATTTAGTCCTTTGTAATAGTTTGATTCTTTATTTTTTTTCTTTCTAATTACAAAATACATAAACGAACTAAAGAATAAAAATGTACCTAATACAACTGTAAGTAAAGTAACCATAGCTGCCATTACTATATCCATTCCATTTAAAACTGAAATATAATTTATATATCCAAATCCTATAAGAACTATTGATATGATAGCTAATAACTTCGATCCTTTTTTAGCTTTTTCCGATACGCTTGAAGCTTTAAATAGCTCTATAAGTTTAAATTTATAAATTATTCTATTACTTTGATAAGCAATAACTAAAAATACAAATATAAAAAGTACAAATGTATCAAATATACCTTTAAATGATACTGAAAAAGGTATACTTAAATTTAATCCTATAATTTTTAAAAGTATTCCTAACATAAGTTTTGAAAATATAATTCCAAACACTATTCCAATTATTAGTGATGCTATTCCTATTATTAATGTTTCAAAGAATAAAAGAAGTCCGGTTTCTCTATTTTCTATTCCTAAAAGAGCATATAAACCTATTTCCTTTTTCCTTTTCTTTATAAAGAAACTATTTGAATACCATATAAATAGTACTGAGAATAAAGCAATTACAACTGAAGCAGAATTAAATGCAGTAGATGCCTTACTACTTCCTGCCAATGCACTATCTATACTTGGGTTATACTGTAGATTTTTAAATGTATAGTATATACATACAGTAAATACTATAGAGAAAAAATACAAGAAATATCCTTTTAAGTTTTTCTCTATATTCTTTTTAGCTATATTAAATAAGACCACTATCACCACCACCTATCAAAGATAAGACATCTAAGATCTCTTTAAAGAATTCTTTTCTAGATCCAGGTCTTATTATTTCTTTAAATATTAATCCATCTTTTATAAATAAAACTCTTTTGCAATAACTAGCAGCAAATGCATCATGAGTAACCATCATTATTGTTGCATCTTGTTCTTGATTTAAGCTAGTCATAGCGTTTAAAAGATCTGCAGATGATTTAGAGTCAAGAGCTCCTGTAGGTTCATCAGCTAATATTAGCGAAGGTTTTGTAATTATAGCTCTAGCACAAGCAGTTCTTTGTTTTTGTCCACCTGATATTTCATAAGGATATTTATCAAGCAATGATTCAATTCCTAGTGTAGTAGCTATTGACTTTACAGTTTTATTTATCACCTTTGCATCAACACGAGCAAGAGCTAATGGTAGTGCAATATTGTCCTTTACAGACAAAGTATCTAATAAGTTAAAATCTTGGAATATAAATCCTAAACTTTCTCTTCTAAACTTAGATATTTGTTTATTGTTTAAATTAGTTATATTTTTACCTTCTATATTTATTTCTCCACTGGATGCTGTATCTATAGTAGAAACAATATTTAAAAGAGTACTTTTACCAGCTCCTGAAGGTCCCATTACCCCTACAAACTCTCCTTTGTTTATTTCAAGGTCTATACCGTTTAACACTGTTTGTGTATTTTTTTTAGTTCCATATGACTTTTTTAAGTTTTTAACTTGTAGTATTTTCGACATATTTGTGTACCTCCTTTTTCTTCTTTACAGTAATTTAGTATATAGTTTTTTATAATTACGTAGAATCGATTTATATCTCAATTTCCTTACAAATTTGTCACATAGATCTATAGATTTACTATAAAAAAAGTACAAACTTAATATAATCAAGTTTGTACTTTCTTTGAGTATTTGTACTGCTTTGTTTTCAATTTTGATATTTTAAAAATTATCATTAAATTAAATATAAAAATCCTACTATTACTATTATAAATATAATGATTCCTGCTAAATTACCTAGTGAATATTCTAAAATCGTATATATATATGGGTTGAGAGTAAAATTCAATTCTTTCTCTTTATTAATTTCTTTTTTTATTTTTTCTATAGATAGAATACTAAATTTAATCTGAATTTCTGAAAGTATTCCTTTTTCCCCCATAACTTCTAAGTCATTAATTACTTTAGATAATAATTGATGTTTTTCATCATCTGTTTTTAAATTTTGTATTTGTTCTTTTAAACCTTTGCTTTCTTTTACTGATTGTTCTGCTATTTGTTTTATATCCGGATATTTCTCAGTTATAAAATTTCTTTCACTTGAATTTAACTTTTCTCCTTTGACCAGTTTTGTAGCTATTACTTGTGCTTTTTTATTTTCTAATTTATCCTTTTTAAAGAACTTTTCCACTTCTTCTATTGATGCCAATTTAATTTTAACTTGAGTTTCTGATAATACTCCCTTTTTCCCCATAGCTTTTACATTATTAATTACCTTAGATAAGAATTGTTGTTTTTCTTCATCTGTTTTAAAGCTTTTTAATTCTTCTTTTATATTTTTACTTTCCTTTATTGATTGTTCTGCTGTTTCTTTTATATCAGGGTATTTTTCAGATATAAAAGATTTCTCCTTTGAAGTTAATTTTTCTCCTTTAACTAACTTTGTAGCTATTATTTCTGCCTTTTTACTTTCTAATTTATCCTTTTGAAATAACTTTTTTACTTCTTCTATAGATGATAATTTAATTTTAACTTGTATTTCTGATAATACTCCATTTTTACCCATAGCTTTTATATTACTAATTACCTTAGATAAGAATTGTTGTCTTTGTTCATCTGTTTTAAAGTTTTTTAATTGTTCTTTTATATTTTTACTTTCTTTTATCGATTGCTCTGCTGTTTCTTTTATATCAGGATATTTCTCAGATATAAATTTTTTTTCATTTGTAGTTAACCTTTCTCCCTTAATCATTTTTATAGCTATTAATTCTGCATTTTGAATTTGTTCTTTAATTTGGTTCAAAAGATTTTTGTCTATCTCTTGAAAGTTATTTTGTATTTGCTTAATTTCACCATTAATTTTTGTAGGGATATTTGTATAAGGATTCATATTATATGGATTTTTGTTTATATTGTTAATCATCTTTTATTCTGCTCCTAATAAACTATTTATAGTTTTATCTATATAAAGTTTATCGGTTTATAATTTACTTAGTTTATAGATATTCATAGATTAATCTTATTTTTTAGCAATATATTTTATTTTTATAAAAAACTGTAATTAAATACCTTTTTTCATTTTTTATCTTCCTCTTTTTGTTTTCTATATGTAAAAAAGATATTGATTCTTAAATCAATATCTTTTAAATGATTAAAATATTTATATAAAGCTATCTATATTTTAAAATAAAGACAATTGGTTCTCATCACTCATGTTTTCAAGTGAACCATGAACTGTAAGTGTTTCTATTACAGTTTTTGAAATTTTAGTTCTCTTTCTTAATTCTTCTTTTGAGATAAATTCTCCATTTTCTCTCTCTTTTTGAATATTAATAGCAGCATTTTCTCCCACCCCTTGTAAAGCTATCATCGGAGGAAGAAGTAATTTTTCTCCTGCTACTTGGAATTTTGTTGCATCTGATTTATATATATCAACTGGAAGTATTTTTATATCTCTTGCATACATTTCAAGAGCTACTTCAAGTACTGTTAGCATGTTTTTCTCTTTAGCTGTTGCATCATTTCCAAGACTTTCTATTTCATTTATTTTTGCTTTTATAGCAGGAAGTCCTTTTACTATTAAATCCGCATCAAAGTCTTCTGCTTTTGTTGTAAAGTAAGTTGCATAAAATGCTTCTGGATAATGAACCTTACAATATGCTAGTCTAAATGACATCATAACATAAGCCACGGCATGGGCTTTGGGGAACATGTATTTTATCTTTTGACACGAACCAATATACCACTCTGGTACATCATTTTCTTTCATTTCTTCTATATGCTCTGGTTTTAGTCCTCTACCTTTTCTTACGTTTTCCATTATTGTGAAGGCATTTTTAGGCTTTAATCCTTTAAATATAAGGTAGTTCATTATATCGTCACGAGTTGATATAACATCATCTATTCCAACTACTTCATCTACTACTAAATCTTGTGCATTGTTTAACCAAACATCGGTACCATGAGAAAGTCCAGATATACGAACAAGTGCTGCAAATGTTGATGGCTTAGTATCAAGAAGCATTTGTCTAACGAACTTTGTACCAAACTCTGGTACTGCAAGTGAACCTATTGGACAATTTATCTCTTCAGGTGTTACACCTAGTGCATCTGTTGAAGTAAATAATGACATTGTATCTGGGTCATCTAGAGGAATATCCGTTGCAGTTATTCCAGTAATATCTTCTAGCATCCTTATCATGGTCGGAGCATCGTGTCCCAGTATATCAAGTTTTAATATTCTACCACTTATTGAGTGATAATCAAAGTGAGTTGTTATAACTCCGCAAGAAGTATCATTTGCAGGATACTGTATTGGTGTAAAGTCGTATACGTCTTTATAGTGAGGTATAACCATAACTCCACCTGGATGTTGTCCTGATGTTCTTTTAACTCCTGTACATCCATTAGAAAGTCTTAGTACTTCTGCTGTTGGTACATGAATATTATTTTCTTCTACATATTTTCTTGCATATCCAAATGCTGTTTTTTCTGCCACTGTACCTATTGTACCTGCTCTATAAACGTAACCTTCACCGAATAAGTCTTCTGTATATTTATGAATTATTGGTTGATAATCTCCTGAGAAGTTTAAGTCTATATCCGGCTCCTTATCACCTTCAAATCCTAGGAAAACTTCAAACGGTATATCATGACCATCTTTTCTAAGTGGTTTTCCACATTTAGGACAATCTTTATCAGGTAAATCTACTCCTGAACCATACTCTCCTATTTCAAAAAAGTATGAGTACTTACATTCTGGGTCATCACAAATATAATGAGCTGGAAGAGGATTAACCTCTGTTATATCACTCATTGTAGCTGCAAATGATGATCCAACTGACCCTCTTGAACCAACTAGGTATCCATCACTTAATGACTTTGTAACTAGTTTTTGAGATATTATATACATCACGGCGTACCCATTACCTATTATAGAGTTTAACTCTCTATCTAATCTATTTATTACTACTTCTGGTATTGGATCTCCATATATTCTTTTAGCTTTTTCATAGCACATTTCTCTAAGTTCAGTATCTGAACCTTCTATTACTGGTGGATAAGTATCATCTGGTATCGGCTTTATAACCTCTACCATATCTGCAATTTTATTAGTATTTGTTACTACAACTTCATAAGCCAATTCCTCACCTAAGTATTTAAATTCTTCTAACATTTCATCAGTTGTTCTAAAGTGAAGGTAGGTTTCTTCATCTTCAACCTTAAACCCTTGAGAGTATTTTAATACCTTTCTATGAATTGCTTCATGCTTATCTAAAAAATGAACATCACCTGTTGCAACTGGAATTTTTCCAAATTTATATGCAGCTTCTATTAGCTTTCTATTTAAATCTCTTAATTCCTCTTCATCACTTACTTCACCTTTATCTATCATAAAGCGGTTATTGTCTATTGGCATAACTTCGATGTAATCATACATTTCGATTATTTTTTTCATTTCTTCATCAGGAACATTTTTCTTAACTGCTCTAAATACAGCCCCTGCCTCACAAGCAGAACCTATAATTATTCCTTCTTTATGTTCTTGTAGTACACTTCTTAGTATTCTTGGCGCTCTATAAAAATGATTAACATGTGCATCTGAAACTATTTTATATAGATTTTTAAGTCCTGTATAATTTTGAGCAATTAATGTTATATGATTTGTTCCTAGTTTTTGATAATCAATCTTTCCAAGTACCTCATTAACTTCACTTAAAGTACTTGCACCTTTTTTATCAAGCATTTCTAAAAACTTTATATATATAAGTGCTGTTGCCTGTGCATCATCTACTGCTCTATGGTGATTTAAAAGAGGCACACCTAATGCTTTTGCAACTACGTTTAATCTATGTCTTTTTAAATCTGGAAGTAATATTCTAGCAAGTGTTAATGTATCCACACTTTTATTATTAAACTCTATGTTTTGTTGTCTACATTTTTCTGATATAAATCCCATATCAAACTCAGCATTATGTGCAACTAATACGCTGTCTCCTATAAATTCTAAAAATCTAGGTAATACTTCTTCTATTGTAGGCTTATCTTTAACCATATCATTAGTTATACCTGTTAATTCTTGTATTTTATAAGATATATCTTTTTGAGGATTTATAAGTTCACTGAATTTATCTACTACTTTAAAGTTTTCTATTTTAACTGCACCAATTTCAGTTATTTTATCGTTAGTGTTAGAAAAACCAGTAGTCTCTATATCAAATACTACAAAGCTTTGTGTTAAAGGCTTATCATTTGCATCTTCTATAATTTGCGCATCATCTTCTACTAAATATCCTTCAACTCCATAAAGTATTTTTATATCATGACCTTTAGCTGCATTCATGGCTTCTGGAAATGCTTGAACTACTCCATGGTCTGTTATCGCTATTGCCTTATGTCCCCATTTAATTGCTCTTTCTACTAATTTTTTAGTAGGACAAAGTGCATCCATAGAAGACATTTGAGTATGTGCATGAAGCTCTACCCTTTTATCACCTTCAACTAAATCTTTTCTTTCAGGCTTACTTTCTTGTCTTATACCACTTATCGTCATAGTAAGTTCTCTTTGGTAAGTATCATAAATTACGTCACCTTTAATTTTTAAATATGAACCTTTTTTAACGTGGTCCAGTACACTATCTTTATTAGTATCATTTAAGAAAAGTTTACAACTTATTGAACTAGTATAATCTGTAACTGAAGCTATTAATAAAATCTTTCCATTTCTAAGTTCTTTAGTTTCAACATCAAAAACTTCCCCAATTACACTTACTGTCCCTGAGGTATTATTTAAGTCTTTAATATGTTCTACCATGGCATGTACATTTTCACCATATATTAAACTTTCATCAACTTCTGGTTTTATAACGTATCCTACTTCTTCATCTTCTTCAGATTTAGTTTGGCTACTTATTTCTAATTCTCTAATTTTTTCTTCAGTTATTCTATCTGTTTTTTTAATTATTTTTTCAATATTTACTTCTTCATCGACAGCTCTTTCAATTTCTATATTGATTTCCATTCCTATTTCTTCAATTAATACCGTTTTAATTACATGAATTATATTTTGCTTCATTAATCTATCATAAAATAAACCTTTAGGTAATTTTATTTTTAATAAATCATCTATACATAAGTATTCAACTTGCTTTTGCCATCCTGCTAATGATGGACACAAACTTTTTAGTATATACATAATATTTACCCAGTATCTTTTGATTATATCTTTGTTTGATTTCCTATCAAGTCCTGTATATCTTATTTTTAATTTTATATCTTTAAAATAATTTAACTTTTCCTTTAGCTCTTCTCTAAACGATTCTAATAGTTCGTTTGATACTACATCTTTTGAAGTTAAATGAAAATAAACTATTTTATCTTCTTTAAAATACACTACTTTCTTTATATAAACTTCTTTTAGTTGCTTTGCTAATATATTGTTATTTATCTCTAATTTATCTAAATACTCTTTTACACTTTCCATAGGCAACTCCCTTCTATAGATTAACTATTATATCATAGGTATATACCCTTTTGACTAGCATGTTATCTAAATTTTCATATCAATATTTTATCGAAATTTTTTGATTTTTCAAACTTAAATTTATACCTGTACTATTTTAAATTGGATTAGCTACAAATTTAACTTTATTTAATATTATAATATACAATACTATAACGCAAGGCGGTGTTATCATGTCTTCTTTTGATGCAGATAATTATAGAAAAATAGCACTTTACTACCATGAATTAGGAGAAAAAAAATTACTTAAAAAGTCTTTATCAAGTCTTAATATAAGTAAAAAAGTATATCTTTATTACTCTAAAACCAGAAACATACCGATTTGCACACTGCCTAACTTTAAATTTATTTTAGCATCCAAACTTGGATTTTTATCTTTTTGTTATAACTTCTTTACTTTTATAAATGTAGATAAAAATATTATCCCTATTAACTCCACTAACATTCAATCTATCGCCAAGTTTGTACTATCTCATGAAGTTGGCCATATATTAGACCCTGATATTACTAAGTCTAAAGAAGAGTACTCAGAAATATTATCTGATATTGTGGATAAAATTATTGAATATGATATAGATATTAATAATACTGATTTTCATAAAGGTAATATACCTTACGATCTTGAACTTTGTGTTTTAAAATTAAAGCAAAACCTAATTGCTAGAGAGTCTAAGGCCTGGGATATAGCAAGAGACTTTTTAATTTTCAAAGATAATGATGAAAAACTAGTTTTAATAAGATGAGAGAATACGCGCTAGCTACCTATAATTTTGGTAATTTAAAAAATATAGTTAAAGAACATAATATAGATGTGTTTTTCAAGTACAAAAGATATTTCAAATAAAAATTCTCTAATAAAGAATCCCTATAAAATATAACGTATTAAAATCTATATTTTATGGGGAATTTTTATGTTGTTTAAAATATTTTTGTAATATGAAATTTAATGTTATAATTTAGTTATATTTTAATACTTTACAAGGATGTGACTAAAATGAAAAAAGGGAGTATTCTCTATGATATATTAGGAAATATTGGAGTTTTTATATATTTAATGGGAATGGTAATACCATCTTCATTCTATTTATTTGATAGTTCTGATTTTCCATTTGTTATGAGTGAATTCGGATTATTGTTGTTACCTATTGCTCTTATATGTATTTTAAGTATCATATGTATTTTATTTTCTAAAAAAAGATATTTTGTAGCATTTGTTCCAGTAGCACTATTCTCAATATTTACTACTATTTGGATACTGAGCGCTAGTGGAGATTTAAGATTACTTGGTTTAGGTTGTTTTGCCTTAAATATTGCATTATTAGCATCAATAATTTATAGATTTTTTAATAATAATCTAAATACCAAAAAATAAAATTAATATTTAATAAAAAATAACTAGATTAATATTATATTAATCTAGTTATTTTTTATTGTACTATCCGTTATAGATAGGAATTTCATATTTTAAGTTACTTGTTGTATCATACATTCCTATTAATCTATACATTATACCTGATATTCCATTTGCCCAGTTTACATCTGTTGCATACTGGTGCCTTGGGTTATTATAGTTAAATTTCATTTTATAAACTGTATTTTGATTATGTGTTGAACTCTTTATGTAATTATTTACTATCCATTTAGCAGAACCTTCAATAGTTTTTTCTACGCTTGTCCATCCATTTGCATAAGCTGCTTCTGCTCCTGATAAATTGGCTGTTCCATCAAACGCACCTATCCCAAAGAAGTTATAAACTCTAACTGGAGAACTTAAAGCTTGTCCTTTATAACTTGTTAAAATTTGTCCTTGTGCTAATGTTGAAGAACCATATCCAGTTTCCCACATAGAGTGTGCTACAAGATATACTAAATCTATATTATACTTTCTAGCAGCATCTATAAAAGCTTGTCCTTGGTTATGGAACACATTACTTCCTTGTGAAGAAAGCTTTTGAGCATTCAAGAATGAATTTAACTCACTAGCAGTTATTCCACCTTTGTAAGTATCTAATCTTAAGAACTGCATCATTCCCTGTTTACTATTTCTAAAATTATTAGGATTTAAGAACTGTTCTAAATCATTTTTACTTGCAGTAGCTGAATTCCTTACATTTTTACCTATATTAATCTGCTTTTCAACGTGACTACTTAATGAGTAAGTTAATCCTTTATTATGTACAGTAGCACCATCTACTATTTGAACACTATCTCCACCTACAACAGGAGGTGCTGGATTTTCTGGTGTAGAACTATCCTTTTGACTTAAGTATTCACTTGATACGAACCCATCTTTTCCACTAAACTTTATATTTGACCATCCGTTATTTTCTGATATTACTTCTACCTTGTTTCCTTGTTTTAAACTTCCTATCTTAGAGTAGTTACTCCCTGGACCACTTCTTACATTTAATGAAGATGTATTTACTTCTTTTGTTTGAGTAGAAGTTTCAGGTTTAGATGGCTTTTGTGGTGTCTCTGGACTTGTATTTACTTTACTTAAATACTGGCTTGATACATATCCAGTAGATCCATTAAACTTTATCTTAGACCATCCATTACTTTCTGATATTATCTCTACTTTGTCTCCTAATTTTAAACTTCCTATTTTAGAATTATTAGTTCCCGCTCCACTTCTTACATTTAATGAAGATGTATTTACTTCTTTTGTTTCTTTAGTAGCTTCTGGAGTAGTTTCCGGTTGAGATGGTTTTTCTGTATTTGTATTTGTTTTGCTTAAGTACTGACTCGATACATACCCAGTAGGCCCATTAAATTTTATTTTTGACCATCCATTACTTTCCGATATTACTTCTACCTTTTCTCCTAATTTTAAACTTCCTATTTTAGAATGATTAGTTCCTGCTCCACTTCTTACATTTAATGAAGATGTATTTACTTCTTTTGTTTCTTTAGTAGCTTCTGGAGTAGTTTCCGGTTGAGATGGTTTTTCTGGTACAGTAACTTGACCTTCTGCTTTTAGATACATTGTAGAAGTATATGCTTCAGTCGAATTAAACTTTATTTTTGACCATCCGTTGCTTTCTGATATTACACCTACTTTTTCACCTCTTCGTAGTTTACCTACTATGCCATTACTAGTACTTGGTCCACTTCTTACATTTAGTGTTTCTGTATCAACTACTTTTGTTGATGATACATTACTAGAACTTGACCCTACATTTTCTAGGTATTGACTAGAAATATAACCTAGTCTTCCATCATGCTTAACTTTTGTCCATCCGTTGCTTTCTGAAATAACTTCTAGTACTTCACCTTTACTTAAAGTAGTAATAACTCTATAGCTAGTCCCTGCTCCATTTCTTAGGTTTACTCTATCAGTAGTTTTTTTCTTATTTCCTGTTGAAGATTCTTGTCTTGAAATTTGGCTAGTTGATATATATTCAGAAGATGACCAACCCTCTTGCCCTGAGTTAGTTTTTATCTTATACCATCCATTTGATGTTTCTTTTATTTCAACTTGGTCACCTTTTTTTATAGTAAAAATAACACTATGATTAGTTCCAACTCCACTTCTTACATTTAAGGAACTTGTTGTCACTACTCCTATCTGTCCAGATGCACTTACATTAGTGGCTGCTATTGGTAACATAGCTAATGTTGCTAATGCAATTTTATTTTTCAATTTATCTCCACCTCATCCCATTATTTTCCATATATGACAATTATACGACATATTATATATCTAGTAAATAATAGTAGTTGTAAAATAGTTGTATATTATCTATTCGTCAACAATGAAGATTTATTTAGATTTTATTTTAAAACTATTAGTCATCCTAACTTTTTTAAAATCAAACCTTTAAATTCTATTTTTATAATTCATTTAAAATATTTCTTATTTATAATTTCTGCACAAATTACTCCATATGGAGTTTTATTAATCCCTGTTTCATTTTTAAACACTTCTATTAAATTTTTATTATTATCTACATAAATTTCGTGTTTTGGGTACATAATTGGATATTCTAAATACGATATGAAATATTCTAAATCTTTCCCACTGCATTTTTTCCAAAACCCTTCCCATTTAGTGTTATTCACATAATTATGAGGATTTAATGTAGTACCATTTTCCATATAATATTTTATAGGGTCTGGAATTTCATTTGAGTTTTCCTTAAATTCTAAATCTAGCTTGCAAAATTCTTTAGTATAATTAGTTAATTCTTTATCTATGGTATTCATCTTTTCCTCTAGCCTATTAATCTTTTTTTGATCTTTTTCTTGCATAACTTTTTTGTATTCTTTAGCATATATTTCAAACATTCTATACTTTCCTTCTTTAATGTTCATATATACACATCCCCTATTTTAGTTTTAATATCATATTTATGTTAGTTATTATATTTTACATATATATGCTTTTTTCCTTTTTATATGAACTACAAATTTTCGATTTTTTCTAAATTTTTTAAATAATATAAAAGCA
This sequence comes from Clostridium sp. CCUG 7971, assembly GCF_017590215.1. GTDB lineage: Bacteria > Bacillota > Clostridia > Peptostreptococcales > Peptostreptococcaceae > Faecalimicrobium. The sequence goes on along the minus strand of NZ_JAFFPK010000066.1, from coordinate 129 downwards.
CCTATAATTATAGGTGCTTTTATATTATTTAATATTCGTATATGAGAGTATTGTTACCACAGCATCTATCTTCTCAGATAGGTTTAATATTTCCGTATCTTGTTTTATCTTACTTTCTACATTAAGTTT
>NZ_JAFFPK010000065.1 GCF_017590215.1 Clostridium sp. CCUG 7971 | reverse complement strand
AATGAGCATTATAAATTTATAATGCTCATTTTTTATTAATATTCTTTTTCTAATTTATCTACTAAGTCACTAAATACTTTTAGTGCTTCCTCTACTGCTTCTTTTTTCTCCATGTCAACTCCAGCATCTTTTAGTTGTTTTAATGGATATTCAGATCCTCCACTTTTTAAGAATCCTAAGTATCTATCAACTGCCACTTGGCCTTCTTTTAATATTTGTTGACTTAATGCACTTGCAGCAGAGAATCCTGTTGCATATTTGTAAACGTAGAAATTTGAATAGAAATGTGGTATTCTAGCCCACTCTAATCCTATTTGTTCATCTACCTTAACAGAATTTCCATAATATTTTTTATTTAAATCATAGTATATAGATGTAAATTCTTCAGCTGTTAGCGGCTCTCCAGATTCTACTTTTTCGTGAGTTAATTTTTCAAACTCTCCAAACATAGTTTGTCTATATACAGTAGTTCTAAATTGTTCTAAATAATAGTTTAATAGATAAATTCTTTCTTCTTTAGAATTAGAATTTTCTAATAAATAGTTTATTAGCAACTGCTCATTTAATGTAGATGCAACTTCTGCAACAAATATTTTGTAGCTAGAGTATAAGAAAGGCTGACTACTTCTAGAATAGTAACTGTGTAGTGAATGACCTAATTCATGTATTAAAGTAAATAAAGAATTTAAATCATCTTTATAACTCATTAGTATATATGGATTAGAATCGTAACTTCCCCATGAATAAGCTCCACCTTGTTTTCCTTCATTTTCATAAACATCTATCCATCCATCTTCAAAAGCTTTCTTTATTATGCTTGAATATTCTTCACCTAAAGGCTTCAATGCATTTAATATAATCTCTTGAGCTTTTTCATATGGTATTTTCATATCAAATTTATCAGTTAGTGGAACATATAAATCATACATATGTATCTCATCTAACCCTAAGAATTTTTTCTTAAGATCTACATATTTATTTAAAGTACTTAAATTTTCATCCACTGCAGCTATAAGATTATTATATACATCTACACTTATATCATCTTGGAATAATGATGCTTGCAGTGCAGATTCATATTTTCTTATTTTGGCATAGAATATTTCTGCCTTTATTCCACCATAAAGAGTTGCTGCAAAAGTATTTTTATACTTATCATATATTGAATACATTGCTTCAAATGCATCTTTTCTTACTCTTGCATCCTTACTTCTAAGGAAAGTTGAGAAGTTAGAATCTGTTAATCTTACTTTTTCATGATTTTCATCCTCTATCTCTGGAAACTCTAAATCTGCAAATGCTAACATATCGTATACGTTTTCAGGAACTCCAGATAAATCTGCAGTTGCAGCTAGTATTTCTTCTTCTCTTTCATTTAATGTATGAGGCTTTTCTCTTAAAATATCATCTATATGTTTTTTATAAAATGATAATTTATCATCATTTAAATACTCATTTAATTTATTACTATCTATCGCTATTATTTCTGGAACCATATACGACGAAGCCATAGATAATTCTGTTGATAGCATATCTGTCTTCGTCGCTATCCCTTGATTAGCATTTATTCTAGTATCTTCATGTTGCTTCATATGAGTATATACATATAGATTTTGTAATAGTTGAGAAGCTTTTTCTGAAATACTTAAAGCCTCGTATAGGTTTTCCTTACTGTCAGCTAATTTTCCCTTAAATTCTTTTACCTTAGATATGAATCCTTTTACTTTTTCTATATCACTTTCTATAGCTTCTTTATTTGGATACATTCTTTCTATTTTCCATTTATACTTTTCTTCTATATTCTTTCTATCTACTCCCATAATTTCACTCCTTTAAAAAATTATAAAAATTTACTTAGGTCAAACTTAGAGATTAAATTCTTTGAAGCATATATTAAGGAAATCTATATTTTAATAATAAAAAATAAAATTTCCTATAAGCTATAAAACGGCTACTAGTATTGCTCCTTCTGATGTAAATGTTCCCATTATCGGACCTATACTTGCTATTAACACTTCTTTAAAATTAGCATTTGCTTCTACAGTTTGCTTAATTTTAAAAGCCTTTTCTTGACAATTTGCATGAGCTATTATAACAGTTTTTTCGTTTGAATCTTTTACATTATTTTGTACATATTCAAGGGCTTTCTTTAAACTATTACCTCCACCTCTTGCTTTGTCTATAGGTTTAACTAATCCCTCTTCTATTTTTATGATTACTTTGAAATTTAATGCATTCATCAGTTTCCCAGCAATTGGATTTACTCTTCCACCTTTTATAGCATTTTCTAAAGTATCTAACGCTCCAAAGAAAACAATGTCTTCTTTAAATTTATCTATTGCATCTAGGATCTCATCCATAGTTTTTCCATTTTCTATTAATTCATTACATTTTAATATCATTAAGGCAACGCCAATAGAACCACTTTGGCTATCTATAACTTCGATTCTTTTATGTGGATTTTCTTCTAAGTACATATTTTTAGCTAAAACAGCATTACTATATGTACTTGATAATTTTGATGTTAAAGTAAATACTAATAATTCGTCTTCTTCGCAATTATAAAGTTCTATAAATCTATCAGGAGAAGGACTTGATGTTTTAGGTAACTCCTTACATCCTCTCATTTTGTTGTAAAAAGTTTCTTCATCTATCTCTACCCCACCAATATAACTTTCTTCTCCAAAAGCAACATTGATACCTACTATACCTGGGTTTACTCTATCCAAAATTTCCTTAGGAAAATCACACGAACCATCTGTTATTATTCTTATATTTTTTTTCATTTATACACCTCAATTTTAATTCTAGTTAGTTATCTTCTATTTTATATTATTTTAATGCAAATAATCTACATTTATTATGTTTTTTGACATATTTAGTTCTTTTACTAGTTCTTCCATCATAATTCTCCTATCATAAACTATAAAAAAACTTAATTTAAAATATTGTCCATCTTCATCTTCTATATCTATATTTTTAACATCAATTTGAGATTTTGCGAATTTGGCGTATAATACTGATACCATATTTATATTATCTACCGTTACATTAAATATAGTCTGTTTTTTTCTAAATAAAATTTTATCTATATTTTTTAATATATAAAGGGTTATCATAACAAATAGCCATGCTGATATGCTTAAAACGTAATATCCATATCCAATTGCTATTCCTATACATGCAGTTGCCCATATCCCAGCTGCTGTAGTTAATCCTCTTATACCATTTGAAGTTTTTAAAATTGCACCGGCACCTAAAAATCCTATACCTGATAATACTTGTGCCGTTAACCTAGTGGGGTCAAAGCTTGCATATGAATTATAATCAAAGAATAGAGATAACGATGTTATAGAAGTAATACATGATCCTACTGCTACTAAAATATGAGTCCTAAATCCAGCAAATTGATGTGATTTTTCTCTTTCTAATCCTGTCAATCCCCCTATTATAAGCGCTATTAATAATCTTATTATTATTTCCTTGTTAGTTATAATATAAATCCACCCCCCTATAAAAAAATTTACTTTCATTGTATATGTTGATTAAAATTCTTAAATTAATTGATTATACTTTTATGTAATCTTATATAATAAAAGAGCTAAATTTATAGCTCTTTTTCATCATTGTTAATTTTATTGTTTATTATATTTATATGAGTAGGATACGCTATATGAACATTATTTTTCTTAAATATAATAAGTATTTGTAATTTAACTTCTTTAAGAGCTAAAAAATAGTTATGTGATTCTACTACTCCAGTTATAGTATATTGAGCTCCTATTGGATTTTTTTCTATATCTGTTACTCCGTATACACTAAAAGGACTCATTGGTTCTTGTAGCGATGATTTATATAAATACTTTTCATAATCTTTATTCATCGTGTTACAAACTTCCTCTAATGTATTTATTACTTTAATAGGATCTTCTTCATAAGATACTCTAACGTGTACTACTACTCTCATTTTGTTTTTGCTATAATTTCTTATGCTCGCTATATTTCCATTTGCGATAGTTATCCTTCTTAAGTCCCAATCCCTTAAGCTAATGCTTCTAAGCCCAATTTCTTCTACTCTACCTCTAAATTCCTCATTAAGTACAATAAAGTCTCCAACCTGAACTTGCTTTTCAAATAATATAAAAAAACCATTGAAAATATCTTTTAATATACTTTGAGATGCTACCCCAGCTATTAAACCAACTATACTAGCTCCTGTAACTAATGATCCAAATTTTGTAACGTCCATTATTTGAAACTCTCTAAGTATCAATATTATACTAATTGTAAATATTATATAGTATGATATTGACATTAATACACTAGATAGTGTGTTTTCATATCTTACATCAAATTTAGTAATTTTAAATATCTTATTTATTAAGTATTGTATAAGCTTCAATAATATATATGAAAATATAATGATTATAATGGAATTTATAATTCTAACTAACATAATAAAATTCACCTTTATCTAATTATTTAGATATTTTATTAATTCTTATCTAGTTATTTTAATATTCTCAGTTTACGAATAAGATATGCATTTACATATTTATTTTTAAATGTAAAAAAACCCACATATGTGGGCTTACTTACTACTTAAAATCATATACTTATTTATTAGTGTATCTATTTTATTGCTTGAGTCAACCAATTCATCCTTAAATATCTCTGGATATTCTATATATGTATTGATTTCTTCCCTAAGTGTTTCAATTTCCTTTTTTAATGCCTCTAATTCTCTATTCGCCATAATAATCACCATAGTTACAAAATTGTATGCTTTATGTCTTTATATTAACAAATTTCATCAGTCTTTGTCAATACAAAATCCTCTACTATTCCCATAAATTCAAGCATCCTACGCAATATACAGTATACAATTAATATGCTATATAATTAATTTTATATACTAATTATATATAGTTCAATTTCTTACATTCTGTTGACATAGAAATTGTTTACTGCTATACTCTTATTGATAATGAATTTCATTAGGAGGTATTAATGATGACTGTTTACGATTTAAGGGTTGGCCAAAAAGGTAATATTAATAAAATATATGGAAATGAAAAATTAGCAAAAAGATTACTTGCTTTAGGATGTATAGACAATACAGAAATAGAGGTTAAAAAAATTGCTCCTCTAGGGGATCCTATATTAGTTAGATTCAGAGGTTTTGATCTTGCTATTAGAAAATCTGATGCTAAGAATATTTCTTTAAAATAAGGGGGAAAAAAATGATTAACGTAGCGTTACTAGGTAACCCTAATGTAGGTAAAACTACTGTCTTCAATATATTAACAGGTTCAAATCAATATGTTGGAAACTGGCCAGGTGTTACTATAGAAAAAAAAGAAGGTTTTATTGGTAAGGATATAAAAGTTATCGACTTACCTGGTATATATGCAATGGATACATTCTCTAATGAAGAAAAGGTATCTAAGTCTTTTTTAGAAAATGGAAATGTTGATTTAATTTTAAACATTGTAGATGCTTCTAACTTAGATAGAAACTTATATTTAACTACACAACTTATGCAATATAACAAACCAATAGTATTATTACTGAATATGGTTGATGTTGCTAAGTCTAAAGGTATAAATATTGATGCTAAAAAATTAGAAAGAGAATTAGGCGTTAAAGTTATTCCTGTAGTAGCTAAGAAAAAAGAAGGTTTTGATAATATAACTTCTGATATAAAATCAGCTTTATCATATAACTGTAACTATAGAAGAGACTTTGGAAACGAAGTTAATACTTATAAAGAAATAGAGAAAATACTAGAAAATTCCATGGAATCAAATTTTAAAAATAAAAAATCTTTAAGTGATAGGATAGATAATGTAGTTTTAAATCCTATATTAGCTTACCCAATATTTATAGCGGCATTATTACTTTTATTCAAATTCACATTTGATTGGGTAGGTGGACCTCTTCAAGAACTAACTGAAAATTTAATAGATACCTATCTAGCTGGACCTATAGGTGATTTATTAGCAAATTCTAGCCCTTGGTTCCATTCTTTAATAGTAGATGGAATAATAGGTGGGTTAGGGGGAGCATTACCATTCTTCCCATTAATATTTGTTTTATTCTTAGGTATGTCGTTCTTTGAAGATTGTGGTTATATGGCAAGAACAGCATTCTTAATGGATAATATAATGAAAAAAGTAGGTTTATCTGGTAAAGCATTCATCCCTATGATATTAGGCCTTGGATGTGCATCTCCAGCTATAATGGCTACTAGAACTTTAGAAAGTGAAAAAGATAGAAAAATAACTGCACTTATATCTCCACTTATGACTTGCGGCGCTAAATTACCAGTTTATGCATTATTTGTTAGAATATTCTTCCCAAAAAATGCACCTGTGGTAACTACTTCACTTTACTTATTAGGTATAGTTGTTGCTATACTAGTAGCTTTAGTATTAAATAAAACAGCGTATAAAACAGAGGTTGAGCCATTTGTTTTAGAACTTCCACAATATAATTTACCATCATTAAGTAGTTTATTAAAGAATACTTGGAGTAAAGCTAAGGGATTCTTAGTAAAAGTTTGTACTATAATGTTTGCGATGTCAGTTGTTATATGGGCATTATCTTATTTTAACTTCTCAGGATTTACTGAAAATATAGATGAGAGTTTCTTAGCTTCTATCGGTGGGTTTATAGCTCCAATATTTGCTCCATTAGGATTTGGAGATTGGAGAGCTGGTGTTTCTATATTAACTGGTATAAGTGCTAAAGAAGTTGTCATAACTACTATGGAAGTTGTTTATGGTAATGTGGATACTGTTTTACCTACTTTATTTACTGCTGTATCTGCTTATGGATTCTTAGCTTTCTCAGCTTTATATACTCCATGTATAGCTGCTCTTTCTACGATGAGAAAAGAGTATGGAAGTAAAATGATGATTATATCTGCAACTTACCAATTTGCAATAGCTTGGGTAGTAGCATTTATAATTAAGGTTGTTGGTTCATTAGTATTTGAAGGTGCTCATATATCTTCTGCAATAGAATTAGTTGTTGGAGGATTAATAGTAGCTATAGCACTTACAATACTTTATAGAAATATTAAATCAAAAAATAATGGTTGCTCTAGCTGTTCAGGATGCTCTAGTCAGTCTTCTTGTTCTAGCCAAAAAGCAAAATAATATAAAAAGATGGGATTTTTGTTATCCCATCTTTTTTATATTATTTTAGAATTTAGCATCTAAAGTTATATCTTTTCCATTTCTATTTACAGTTACTTTTGTACTATCTCCCTTTGAATATTTGTATAATGATTTATTAAGGTCTGACATACTAGATACATTAATATCTCCAACTTTAACTATTACATCTCCAGTTTGTATTCCTGATTTTTGAGCTGCTGTATTAGCGATTACTTCCGCTATATATACTCCTTCTTTTGCTGCTAAATCTGTACCTGTAGATGCTTCAAATATTGCTAAATCTATTCCTTTTATACCTAATGTAACTTTTTCAAAGTTTCCTGATTTTATTACTTGTTCAACTATAGGTTTTGCTGTATTTACAGGAATTGCAAATCCTAATCCTTCAGCTTGAGAAGCTTTAGCTGTATTTATACCTATTACTTGACCTTTTTGATTTAATAAAGGCCCTCCACTGTTTCCTGGGTTTATACTAGCATCAGTTTGCATAAGACCTGTCATATTAGATTGCTTTGTTTGTATAGTTCTATCTAGTCCACTTATTATACCTTGAGTTACACTCTTTTGGAATTCAAGACCTAATGGATTTCCTATAGCTATTGCTATATCTCCAGTTCTAACATCATCGCTATTTCCAAGTTCAGCTGGTGTTAAACCTGTTTTTTCTACTTTTACCATTGCTAAATCTAATGTTGGATCATTCCATAATACCTTACCTTTTGAATTAGACCCATCATTAAATAATACGTTAACATCAACAGCTTGCCCATCTGATACAACATGAGAATTTGTAAGTATATATCCATTTGCGTCAACTATAACTCCTGTACCTACACCCTCTGATTGAGTTGGTATAGCAAACACATTATTTCTATCTATTGTTGTAGCAGTTATACCAACTACTGATGGCATAGCTTTATCACTTACTGCATGATATATATTTTGAGTTTTTCCGTCATCATTTACAACTATCTGTTGCTGCTTTCCTGATGAACCATTATTTGATACTGTATTTTTCATTAGCACTATCGTTAAAAAACTACTTAGTACCCCCGTTATTACACATATTAAAACTACTAATCCGATACCTCTTTTATTAGACATTCCAATCCCTCCTATATATTAATTTTTAATCTACAAAATAATCTTTTAACCTATTATTTGCATATTTTATACTTTAATAACAAATATTTATTTCCATATGCATAAATACAATAAAACCATCATTTTGTAGTAATCTACTTTAATGATGGTTTTATTATATTACTTTATTCTTAACTTAACCTTAATTATTAAGTCTTTTTTCTAATTCTTCTCTTTCTTTCTCATATCCAGCTTTTCCCAATAATGCAAACATGTTTTTCTTATACGCTTCAACGCCTGGTTGGTCAAATGGATTAACCCCTAATAAGTATCCACTTATTGCACAAGCTTTTTCAAAGAAGTATACTAAATAACCAAAGTTATATTCATCTAATTGAGGTACATTGATTACTAAATTTGGAACTTGTCCATCTGTATGAGCAAGTATTGTTCCTTGTGTAGCCTTATGGTTAACAAACTCTACAGATTTTCCTGCTAAGTAGTTTAATCCATCTAAATCAACATCTGCTTCTTCTATAGTTATGTTTCTTCTTGCGTTTTCTACATTAATTACAGTTTCAAATAATATTCTCTTACCTTCTTGTATATATTGACCCATAGAATGTAAGTCCGTTGAGAAATCTACTGCTGCAGGGAATATTCCTTTATTATCTTTTCCTTCACTTTCTCCAAATAACTGTTTCCACCATTCTCCTACATAGTGTAGTTGTGGTTCATAGTTTACTAATAATTCTATATCTTTACCTTTTCTATGTAATGCATTTCTTACTACTGCGTATTGATAGCTTTCATTAGATTTTAAATCTGATGTTTTGAACTCCTCACAAGCATCTTGAGCACCTTTCATCATTGAATCAATATCTAGACCTGCACAAGCTATCGGTAATAGCCCTACTGCCGTTAAAACAGAGAATCTACCACCAACATCATCCGGTATTATAAATGTTTCATATCCTTCTTCATCTGCTAATTGTCTAAGTGCACCACGTTTAGCATCTGTTGTAGCATATATTCTTTTACTAGCTTCTTCTTTTCCGTATTTCTTCTCTACATAGTCTTTAAATATTCTAAATGCTATAGCAGGTTCCGTAGTTGTACCTGACTTTGATATAACATTTATAGATACATCTTTTCCTTTTATTACATCTAATAAATCCATAATATATGTTGAACTTATATTATTTCCGACAAAGTAAACTTCTGGAGCTTTTCTATCTTCCTTAGATAAGTTATTTCTGAAAGAGTGGCTTGCCATTTCTATAGCAGCTCTTGCTCCTAAATAAGATCCACCGATACCTATAACTAATAATACATCTGAGTCTGACTTTATTTTTTCTGCCGATTTTTTTATTCTATCAAATTCTTCTTTATCATAATTATTTGGAAGGTCTACCCATCCTAAAAAATCATTACCTAATCCCGTTTTTTCATGAACCATGTCATGAGCTATATTTACATAAGATTGCATAGAATCTATTTCATGTTGATTTAAAAATCCAATGGCTTTGCTATAATCAAATTTTATATTTTTCATAAACTTACCCCTTTCATTTATCTAATCTACTGAAATTATAACATAAAATGGTTGTTTAATTAATAACAAATTTCAATAATAAACTTACATAATATTTAAATTTCCACCTATTTAGTACAAATATTACTATATAAAACTAATTTAGATAATAAAAAAGTGCCTTTAAAAAGGCAACTTTTTTATTAATTATTAGCTAATCTAGCCGATATAACTTGCTGAGCTATATTAACAGCATGGTCAGATACTCTTTCTAAGTTACTAACTATATCTAAGTATATAACTCCATTATCTATACTACATGAACTGTTATTTAATCTATTCATATGATTTGCTCTACAAGACTTTTCCATCATATCCACTTGTTCTTCCATTTTTATAACCTTACAAGCTAAATCTACATTTGATGTTCTCATAGCTTCTAATGCATATGTATAAGTAGAAATAACTTTATTGTACATACTTTGTAATTCTGCTTTACCTGCATCTGAGAATGTTTCATTCATTTCTATTGCAGATTGTGCTAATTCTGCAATGTTTTCTGCATGATCACCAATTCTCTCTATATCATTAACTGTATTAAATAATACATCTACTGATTCTCTTGAATTTTCATCTAATGAAGCTTTTGAAAGTTTAAGTAAATAGCTTAATATATTCTTTTGTAAATCATTTACAAGTTTCTCTCTTCCAAATGCTCTATTTACTTTTTCATTAGATTTTTCTAATAACCCTTCCATAGCTGCGTTTAAGCTTTCTTTAGCTTTTTCACCCATTCTTAAAGTTTCTTTAACTGTGTTAGCTAATGCTATTGAAGGTGTTTCTATCATTCTATCATCTATATATTTTACTGTTTTTATATCTTCTATCTCTGATGCTTGTTCTGGAACTAATTTCATTGCTATTTTAACTATAAATTTAGCAAATGGTAATAATATTAAAACATTTAATATATTAAATAATGTATGTGCATTTGCTATTTGTCTAGCTGCATCTGTAGGATCTATAGATTGAACTATATGAACTATTGGCTTACTTAATACTAACATAAATATAAGTGAACCTATAACATTAAATATTAAATGCATAATAGCTGCTCTCTTTGCATTACGACTTGCACCAATACTTGATATTAAAGATGTAACACATGTACCTATATTTTCACCATATAATATTGGTAAAGCTGCTGATATAGGTATTAATCCCTGTGAAGCTAATGCTATAAGCATACCCATTGATGCACTTGAACTTTGAACTATAGCTGTTATAGCAAATCCCATAAGAACTCCAAGTAATGGATTGCTCCCAAAACTTACTAACATATCAGTAAATCCTTTAAATTCAGCTAAAGGCTTAACTGCATCTTTCATAAAGTCCATACCTGTAAATAATATACCAAATCCTATAAGTATTTCTGCTAAATGCTTAAGTTTTGGTTTGTTTGAAAACATATATATAATTATACCTACTCCTAAAGCTACTGGAGCAAGGAAATCTACGTCTAAAGATACTAATTGAGCTGTTATAGTCGTTCCTATATTAGCCCCCATTATAACCCCGATAGCTTGACCTAAACTCATAATTCCTGCATTAACAAACCCAACTACCATAACTGTAGTAGCGCTACTACTTTGTATTACCATCGTAACTAACATACCAACTATAACACCCATTATAGTGTTACTTGTAAGTAACTCTATTGTCTTCTTTAGTTTATCTCCTGCAGATTTTTGAAGTCCATCTCCCATAAGGTTCATACCATATAAGAACAGCCCTAATCCTCCCATAAGATTTATAATAATTTCCAAAACACTCGTCCTCCTTGAGATAATTATCAATTTATAATTAAAATTTATGTCTATTGTATTTTATCAAATTCAAAGAGTGTATTGTGTTAAGATTATGTTAAATATTATAAAAGTATTAAATCCTTGTTAAATTTAAGATAAATTTCATATTAATGTAAATTATTAGTATATTTTTGTATTATTTTCTCGGCACATTTTATTCCATCTACAGCAGCAGTTACTATACCACCTGCATATCCAGCACCCTCACCGCATGGGTATAAGTTTTTAGTATTAATAGATTGTAAGGTTTCTTCATCTCTTACTATTCTTATAGGAGCTGATGATCTAGTTTCCACACCTGTTAGTACAGCATCATGCATAGCAAATCCATTTATTTTATTATCTAGTTTTTGTAATGCTTCTTTCATTGTTGAAGTAACAAACTCTGGTAAACATTCCCTTAAGTCCACGAATTCATAACCCGGTTTATAAGATGGATCTACGTTACCTAAACTCGTTGACACTTTATCATTTAAAAAGTCTCCCACCAATTGAACTGGTGCACTGTAGTTTTTACCACCTAATTCGTATGCTAATCTTTCATATTTTTCTTGGAATTTCACTCCTGCTAATGGATCATCACTTCCAAAGTCTGAAGGTAATACATTTACTAAAAATGCACTATTAGCATTAACCTTATCTCTAGCATGTTCACTCATTCCATTTGTAACTACTTCTCCCTCATTAGATGCTGATGCTATAACAGTACCTCCTGGGCACATACAGAAAGTATATGCTGTTCTCATGTTAGAAGTATGTTCTATTAATCTATAATCTGCAGCTCCTAATCTAGGATGGTTATAAAACTCTTTATACTGAGATTTATTGATCAATTCTTGAGGATGCTCTATTCTTGCTCCTATTGCAAAAGGCTTTTGTATTATCCTAACACCTCTTTTATGAAGCATTTTATAAGTATCCCTCGCACTATGACCTATAGCTAGTATTACATTATCTGCATCGATAGTCTCTTTATCATTTATGATTATTCCTTTTATAGAATCATTCTCTACTATTATGTCTGTAACTTTTGCATCAAATTTTACTTCTCCACCAAGTCTTATTATTTCATTTCTTATATTTTTAACTACACCTTTTAATATGTCTGTACCAACGTGTGGCTTATATGAGTATAATATTTCTTCAGGAGATCCAAAGTTAACAAGTTCATCTAAAACTTTTCTACATCTTATATCTTTTATTCTAGTAGTTAATTTTCCATCTGAAAATGTTCCTGCTCCACCTTCTCCAAACTGTACATTTGAATTACTTTTAAACTTTCTATTATTCCAAAATTCATCTATATCTTTACTTCTAGCATCTACGTCTAATCCTCTTTCTAACATAATTGGATTGTATCCATTTTGTGCTAAGAGTAATGCAGCAAATAATCCAGCTGGTCCACTACCTATTATTACTGGCCTATTTTTTAATTTTTCATTTCCTACTTCAACTCCAATATACTTTGTTTCCTTTATCTCTATAACATCTTTTACTTTATTTTGTAGTATTTTTTTCTCATTTTTTATTTCTACATCTACTGTATAAACAAAGTCTATTTTACCTCTTTTTCTAGCATCTATAGATTCTTTGTATATAAAATATTTTATAAGATCATTTTCTTTTATTTTTAGTTTTTTTAGTATAGATTTTTTTATCATAGATACATCTTCGTCTATTCCTAATTTTAAATTAGATATTCTTAACATATTCTTCTCCTTTCTAATTACAGTTCAAAGCAATATAAAAGCTAGGGTTTAAACCTAGCTTTCTATAAACATAACATCTATATTCTCTTTTTTCTAGATTTTTACTAAATCTTACCTAATATAAACGATTAGAATTAATTATATCTAGTCTTTTTTAGTTATAAGACCTCTTATTACCTTTAGATTATTAAATACTTTTTCTAAGAAATTTTCTGCTTCTTCATTATCTAAAAGTGCTATTTCTAATTGTTCATCTTCTGGTATATTATTAGATTTACAATATTGTTTAGCTATCTCTATTAATTCATTTTTTTCATCTATAGATAAATTAAATTCTTTATAATCTATTATTATGTATTGTTTAGTGTATTGAGATGTTTCTTGATTATATCCTATTTCTATATGATATATAACCGCATATAAGTTACTTGGGTTCTCTTCTCCCTTGTACACTGGTACCGCTGGGTTAGATTTTATAAAATTTGTTGATACCGCTACTCTACTTCCTAAGCTAAGACTCATAAGTATACCTCTTTCTGTATATATTATATATCTACTATTTTATACATTATTCTTATATATTAAAACCTTTTTTTCTAATTTATATAAAATTTAATTTTATTATATTTAAAATTTATAATTTTGAGCAAAAATTTAGGAATTATATAAAATATAATTCCTAAATTAATATATACATATTTATGCTCTTAATTTACAATTCTTAATCACTATAATAAAATACTTTTATATTTTATTTAGTATTAAGATATTTTAAGATCTTTGTATCTTTTTCCTAGTGTACTTGGACTTATTTCATATTTTTTAGATATTTGAGCTTGAGTTATATTTTGTCCATTAACTTTATTTATATGGTACTCAACCGCTGCAGCCCATCCATTTTCAGAACCTTTTACATCTCCATTAGCTTTTTTGAATTCATTCCAGAATTCTATACAAGCATCTACATTCTCTTTTTCTGCATTTCTTCTAAGAACGCTACATACTTTGCAATCGTCTTCAACTGACACTGCTACTTCTTCAGATATCTTGTTCATTCTCTCTTCTTTTTGCTTTCTTAAATACTCAGCAACATTTGGATCTAATAATTGTTGCATATATTTGTATAATATATGAGTATGATGAATTAAGAATGTTTTAATATCTTTGTATAAATCTTCATATTGTTTGAATAAATACATTATATCATTTGAAATAACGTCTTTAACTGCCTCTGATATGCTTATAGTAACGTCTATTAATATAGATGTATCATCAATAGTAACTATTCTAGCTATCATGCAACTTCCAACTTTAAAGTCTTTTAATAAGTTTACATCTTCTGTGTAAACTTCATTATCAGTTAAGCAGTCTTTTAATAATATCTTTCCATCTAATACTTCTTTAACTTCATATATGCTTACATATGATTCAAATAAGCTTCTTAATATTTCTACTTCATGTGTATTTAATTTATCTCTATTATCTTCATAGAACGCAACAGTCATAACTTTT
Source organism: Clostridium sp. CCUG 7971 (assembly GCF_017590215.1). Lineage (GTDB taxonomy): Bacteria > Bacillota > Clostridia > Peptostreptococcales > Peptostreptococcaceae > Faecalimicrobium. The sequence continues at coordinate 62,888 of NZ_JAFFPK010000065.1, read as the reverse complement.
TTACTTTCCATTATGTGGTCTTGCACAAAGTATGTATTGAAAAATCTTTCAAATTTCTCATTAGTTGATTCATCTTCAACTATATAAAACATCTCTTTAGCTTTTTCATATTCTTCTTTAAACTTATCTTGTCTTGAGTATTCATATATTTTTGTATATAACTCTGAATATTGTTTTTGTGAAAGCACAACTTTTCTGCCTGCTCTCTCTAATACAACATCTTTATTTAAACAACATTTTTTATATTTCATGCCACTTCCACAAGGGCATAGCTCATTTCTCCCTAACAATGTGACTTTCACTCCTTTATCTTTTAAATTAAAGTACAATTTGTTATTATACCATTTTTTTGTTAATCATTCTATAATTTATGATATTATTTTATTATTTTTATGTATACTGTTAAGTTTTGGTATAATATTTAATCGTATTATATATAAACCTTCTATGTATTTAATGTCTATTCCTCCGTCTTTTTATCACTAATTTAATACTTATTTCGCTATCTAATCTTACTAATTACCATAAGTATATTAGTTATTCCATACTATTTGATTATCCGACTTTAAATAACATTGTACAGTCTACATTATTTTCTTCATGATTCACATTGTTTTTTATTATTTTTATATCTTTTAACTTATCTTTAAACCCTAATATTTCTATTTTCCCTTCAATCTTAAATAAGTTTTCTAAGCTTCCACTTACATTTATTTCTATATTCTCTTCTTCAATACTATCTTCATTCCAACTACTTATTTTATTTATAGAGTTAATAGTTAAAATTTCATTTAATTCTTTTTCAATTTTTAATATTATATCTTCTTCGTTTATTTTATAATTTTTTTCAGTATTTTTTGATTCTAGTATTTTTTCTTTACTATTATTTAAGCTTACTATTTCACTATTCATTGGAGTTGTAATAAACTTACTTATAATAACTCCAAATAAAAGACTTATCAATATAAATGATAATACTTTCTCTCTTTTATTCATAAACCTATCACCCAATTTTACATCTTATCTTAAAATTATAATAATCATTTTCTTTTATTACATTTTCTATAGAGTAGTCTTTTATAATATCTATATCTTTAATACTTTCTAAAGCTCTTAAGTTATTACACTTACCTTTAATTTCAATATTATTTTCAATTGCTACTAATTCATCTACATTACTATATCCAATAATAGAGTATATCCTTTTTATTTGACTAAAATTTAAGTTATTATACTCCTTAGCAGTCTCTTCATTATTGTTTACTTGGATTTTTGATACATTATTTTCTAAATGTTTTATAGGTGAAAAGTACAGAAAAAGTTTAATTATTATTAAAGATATTATAAATAAAGCTAATAATTTATATGTATTATACGTTCTATCTTGTATTGAAGAATTATCTAAAAAATTTACTAGTTTATATCTTTTCAATTTAAATTATCATCCCTATGCTATTTATGTATTTTATACTATCTTCTTTTATTTCATTTTTATCTTTTATTATTTTTATACTGTTTTTTAGCTCAAGACATTGTAAATTAAAATCTTCTTTTAAAAATTCATATATAAATGGGTCTTTGTATCCATAATAATATACATTGGTATGCTTTTTAATCGAGCTATATATAGATTCATATGATTGGACAGTTCTTGATAATATATGAGATTCATATATCTGATTATCTTTTACTATATTAACTATAAACTTTCTTTGCTTACACTCTATAAACGTTCCATATGTTTGAAAATTATCTATTAGATTTAAACTTATAAACTTTTGTAAAATATCAAAGTTTATGTTTATTTCTTTAGGCTTTAAATTTAATATTTTAGAAACATTTTTTAATATTTTAATAAAATATATTGGAAATAGTATAACTTGTACTTTTATAGTTTCTTTATTTGAGTCTATTATTTTATATTTTATTAAGTATTTATTTATATCAATAGGTATATGCTGTGCAATTTCAAACTCTATCAACTTAATTATATCTTTCTTTTTTTTAATATTTAATATATCAATATTTCTAGTAATTATATCTTCATTTTGAATATTAAAATTTACATTTTTATAAGACTTTTTAAGCTTCCCTAGTTCATACTTAATATACTGTGCTATTTTATTTGAGTAATCGTTTATACTAACTTCATCTCTTCTTTCTAACTTAAAATCTAAATCTTTATGTATAGATTCACATATGAAAACTTTATTTTTTAATTTTTTTAATGTTGTTATATTTATATAGTCTTCATTTATTTCTATATTTAGTAATTTTTTTATAATATCCCTCCTAAACATGAATTGTTTATAAAGCATTTATATCTGTTTACTGACTATTTACTATCTCAATTAATACCTTACCTTGGATAAAACGTTGTATCTCCTACTTTTATAGTTATTTCACCTTTACTATCAACTTTTATATCAAATTCACCTGTAATACTTTGAGGTTTGGGTATTGAAGTTATATATCCATTGCTCTTTAATACCTCTAAAATATCTTTATTATTTTCTTCATCTATAACCCTATCGTTAATTCCTAAATTTATTGCAGTTGCTATATTTGATGCAGCTATATAGTCAGCATTTTTTTGAGCCCTTTCTTGTACTCCACCAAATTTCATAAATGCTATACTTGATAAAACTCCTAATATCGTTACAACTAAAACCATTTCTACTAAAGTAAATCCTTTTTTCTTTTTAAACTCCATTTTTTCTCCTTTACATTATATTGACGTTATTGCATCAAACATAGGTAGTACCATAGATATAATAAATATACCTACTACAATCCCAATTATAACCGTTATGACAGGTTCTATAATCTTTACAAATTGTTGTATTTTAGTTTCTAGATCATTTTCGTAAAATTCATTTATAGCCTTTAAACTATTATCTAACCTACCACTTTCTTCACCAATATTTATCATTGATATAAACAGTTGAGGGAATATATTCGGTTTACTAAGAGAGTTAGAAATACTATCACCTCTTTGTATATATTCTCTACTTATTGCTAATCTTTCATAAATAAACTCATTATCAATCACTTGAGAAGATATATTTATAGCATCAATAATTTGTATTCCGCCCTCTATTAAGATACTAAAACTTCTACAAAATTTGCTAGTTATTACTAATCTACTTATATCCTTTATTATTGGAATTTTAAATGTCACTGAGTTTTTAAATTTACTACTCTTTATATAACTATTAATCATAAATAAACTAATAATAAATACAATTAGTATAAATATATGATTTACTCTTATAAATCTAGATATATTTATTAAGATTTTAGTCAATATAGGAGGATTTATACCATTATTTTGGAAAATAATTTCAAAATTCGGCACTATAAAAAATAGTATAAATAACATAGATGCTATAGATAAAATTATTAGTATTACTGGATATATTAAGATAAGCATTATTTTAGATTTTAATTTATGCTCTTTATCATAATAATCAGATAAGTCATTCATAACTTTATCTAAATTTCCACTTATTTCGCCTGCCTTTATCATACTTATAAAAAAATTTGAAAATGAGTTAGTTTCTTGAAATGATTCTGTTATAGAATTTCCCTTTTGAATATGATTTGTCACCCTATTGAATATCGTTTTAATTTTTTTATTTGATTGAGATTTTAAAATATCAAATATTTTAGTAATTTCACATCCTGATTCTAGCAATATACTCATTTCTTTACATAGAATTTTAATTTCTCTGTCTTTTAATTTCTTATTTGAATTTTTAAATTTTGCTTGTTTTATACTTACTATTTTTAATTCATTTAAATTTGCATAACTATTTACTTGACTTTCAGACTCAAACTCTAGCTTGATAGATTTTCTATTTTTTTGTTTATCATAAACTATACATTTATATAAATTCATCAATTAACTCCTTATAGATTAATTACATAGTATTTACTATTATGCATTCTTCTAGAGTTGTTAACCTTTCTTCAATTAATTTTTTAGAGCTATCTTCAAATGTTATCATTCCATTTTCTATAGCTACTTTTCTTATAGTACTTGCATCATTCATATTTTTTATACACTTTTTAATATTTTCGTTTATCTCTAAAATCTCATAAATAGCTGTTCTTCCTCTATACCCTGTATATCCACACTCACTACACCCTTTTGATACTTTTGTACTTATCTCTTCGTCTTGATTATGTACTATTGATATATCATGGCTACATTTTGTACATACTTTTCTTACTAATTTTTGAGAAATAACGCCTATTAATGATGCATTTATTAAATAAGCTGGTATTTGCATTTCTATTAATCTAGCAATAGATGATACAGCATCCTTAGTATGCATAGTACTAATTACTAAGTGTCCAGTAGTAGCTGCTCTTATGGCTATTTTAGCGGTTTCTATATCTCTAATTTCACCCACCATAATAATATCTGGATCTTGCCTTAATATAGACCTTAATCCTATATCAAAACTTAAACCTAACTTACTATTAACCTGAATTTGATTTATTCTGTCCATCTTATATTCTACAGGGTCTTCTATAGTCATAATATTTTTACTTATATTTCTTAAATCATTTAGCAATGAATATACTGTAGTTGTTTTCCCGCTGCCTGTAGAACCTGTTATTAATAATATCCCGGATGTTTTATTTATTATATTATGTATCCTTTTTATAGCCATATCAGAAAAACCTAGTTCTCTCTTATCTTTCAAAAAAGATTTTCTGTTAAGTATTCTTAGAACTATTTTTTCACCATATACAGTTGGTATGGAAGATACCCTTATATCTACAACTTCATTATTTATATTCACATCTACTCTTCCATCTTGAGGTAATCTTTTTTCTGTAATATTCATAGATGCTGAAAGTTTTATAATAGATATTAATGATTGATAAATATCAATGGAATAGCGCTCAACTTCCTTTAAGTATCCATCTACACGCATCCTTATCACTAAAAATTCGCTAAATGGTTCTATGTGGATATCACTGGCTTTTTCATCTATAGATATTTCTAAAATTTTATTGAATAAATCTCTTGCAAAGTCTTCATTTAAATTGACATTATTCTTATAATACATTCTTATCTTTTTATTTATAGTATCTTTATCTTTTTTCTCAAATATTATATTCATTCCTGTGGCTAATTTTAAATCTTGCAAAGCATACATGTTTTCATTTTCAATGCCTACAACTAAGTTATTATCATTAATCTCAATTGGGAATACATTGTATTTAACTGCTAACTTTTCTGGGATTAATGTTTCTAGTAAACTACTAGTACTTAAAATAACTTTACTTCCCTTCTATGTACCTTAATTTATTAGGAATATTCATTTTTTCCATAGATATATTTTTTTCAATTTTCTTTTCAATTTTTAAAGGATAATTATTTTTTATACTCTTTATATACTGGCTATCTTTATCAATATATTGTTCTAACTTTTTAGTGTCTCCTATAACTTTAAATTCATATGGTGGAGCTATTGGAACAGAGTTTATATTTATATGACTTCCAGCTAAAACTATCTCCGAATATTGGTTTATTCTTTGGTCATTTATAGATATAAATTCTCCTCCATTTATCTTTATTTCATTGATTAAGTTTATTAAAATTTTATTATAGTCAACAAAGTTTGCTATATTTCCAGTATCTTCATTTAAAGCATCTATTTTTATGATTACTCCTTCATTTTTTAAATTTGTATATGACAGCATATACTTAATATCTTCTATTTTTTCTATTTTTTCATTATCCTCATATTTAGTCTTTAAGCCATATAGTTCTTCCTCTAATTTTTCTTTTGACTTATTTAATTTTTTTATATTTTTATTAACTTGTTTTACTTCTTTTTTTACCAACGTATCCTTAGGCATATAAACGCCATCTTTATAGTTATAGTCCTTTAAACCTATGCCTATAAATAGACCTAATACAGTACTAGTTAATATTATCAACACATATTTTTTTTCATACAAAATTACTCCTATAAATGATTTTTTAATCACTTTATTAATTCCATTATACTTATTTTAATATTCTTTCAAATAAATATCTATATATATTCTATCTATATGTAAAAAGAATGAGACTTTTAAGCCTCATTCTTTTATATTTAATCTTCGTATTTTAATATTCTTTCAATAAGTTCGCATTTTAATTCTTCTATTTCGTCAAATTTCATATTTGGTACATAATGAGCCTCTATTACATCATGTTTAGATTTAGCTTTTTTAAGGTTTAAAATAGCATAATTTACTAATTCATCAAATACTTTTTTATCAAATTCTATTTCTTCTTTATATCTTTCTAATTTTTCTTTGTTTATACAACTATCTAAATCAATCTTATTTTGACCTTCAAATAAATTACTAGATGTTATTCCAATCCCTAAATCTTTTATTAATATTGTTTCTAATTTTTCTTTTATTAATGGATAATGATAAACTTCTACATTTAATCCAAGCTCCACAGCTTTAGTATATACCTTTTGTAAAAATGTAGTTTTACCAGTTCCTATTTCACCTTTTAAATAATATACCTTACTAGCTTCGCTTAATATACTATCTGTATAATCTAAATGGCCTACAGGAGTTATAGCTGTTCCAAATAAATGTCTTTCTTTTTTATAATTCCCACTACATTTAACATCTTTAAATAAATCATTTATAAATTCTGATGTTAACGAATTTACCTTTCCATAATCCATAGAATCTTTATATTTTTCTTCTATATCATAGTATATTGGTTCAGCTGCTTTTAAGAATTTATATGCTCTTCTAAATGAGCTACTAATATCTTTTCCGCATTCTACTATTTCTACTTTATTTTTTTCTAATCCTTCTAAGTTCCAATATTCTCCTAGATTAACTATTTCATCTATAGCACCTGGATCTTTAGGATCTACGATATGAGGTGCCGTTCCATCTAATAATACTACACCTAATTTTTTTATTACTACCCCGTCTAAAGAGCTAGGATCTGATGGACAATGATGTAACTCTACATCATATCCTTTTTCTATAAATTCTTTTGCTATCTTTTTCATAAGCGATGATTTACCTACTCCTGGTCCACCTTTTAAGCAAAATATTCTATTAACATTTTCCGGTATCATATAATTAAAAAAGTTGTATGATCCATTTGCAGTGTTACCACCTGGAAATAATTTTCTAGTTTGACCTTCCATATAAATTCCTCCCTATGATTAATCGTCTCCATACTAAAATATTAGTTATGCTTCAAATTTGTTACTATCAATTTTATTTTGCTTATATTTTTAATTTTAATTCTATTATTTTATATTTTTATTCAAAATAAAAAGACTACCATATAAGTAGTCTTTTATATATATTATGCAATTGTTTCTCTTCTTGATTTAGAATTCTTTTTCTTCATATATTCGTAAACTGGTAAACCAATAATCGTTATAATAAGACCTGATATAGCATTTTGAGGTTGAGTAATAATAGTACTTATTACTACAAATATTCCACCTATTGTTGCTATCATAGGTATTATTGGATATAAAGGAACTTTATATGGTCTTTTCATGTTTGGTTTAGTCTTTCTAAGCTTCATAACCCCTACAAATAACATTGTATAGAATATCCATATAGTAAATATTGCTAAATCAGATAGTAAATTAAACTGACCTGTTAAAGAATATAGTATAGCTAATCCTGCTATTAACCACGTTCCATTTAAAGGCACACCATTATTGTTCAATTTAGAAAATACATTAGATAATGGTATTTTCTTTTCATATCCCATCATATATGGTATTCTTCCACCTGTTAATATAAATCCATTAAGTGTTCCAAATACTGATATCAGTACCCCTACACTAATTATTTTAGCTCCTGAAGCTCCAAATAGTTTCTGAGCAACTAATGTAGCCGGAGCCGCTCCTACTGGTGCCATCTCTGATGCTGGTATTACAAATAGATATGCTACATTTATCATTAAATAAACTGCCATAACTATAGATATACCTCCAACAATTGCCATAGGTAAATGTTTAGATGGATTTTTCATTTCTCCAGCTAATGCTCCTACATATATCCACCCATCATATGCAAATAATGTTGCTATAAGCACCTGAGAAATAGCGCTTACTACATTTACACCTTCACCTACAAATGGTGTTATTATTTGAGATGATGAATCCCCTTTTGTAAACCCAAATATAATTATAATTGCTAATGGTAATAATTTACACACTGTTGATATAGTTTGTATACTTCCACCAAATTTTGCTCCTAATGAGTTAAGAGCTGCTATAAACACTATAACACTTACCGCTATAATAATAACATATTTACTATTTAAGCCCATCATACTTACAGCTTCTTGGGCAAATATAATTCCTAACGCGGCTGCTATTGCTGGTATAAATAATATAGTTTGCATCCATCCTGTTAAAAATCCGATTCTTTCTCCATATATTTCTTCTAAGTAAACCATTAATCCACCTGGTTTTATTATACTTGATGATACCTCTGCTGCAGTTAATCCTGCTGCAATAGTCACAAGCCCTCCTATTAGCCATGCTAATAATCCTAGTCCAGGCCCTCCATTTGTAGCAGAGTATATAGCTTGAGGCTTAAAAAATACCCCTGAACCTATTAACATCCCTACCACTGTTGATAAAGCCGCACTAAATCCGATTGTCTTCCTCAGCTTTTGCTGATTAGCATTTTGACTCATAGTTTACACCTCCTTTTGAAATTCATTTTCGTACTTTTATTTACTATTTTTACATATTGTACTATTTAATACTAAAAATTGCAATATTATTTCTAAATTTTGTTTAAATTTTCAAAATATTTTAATATATTAATTTTATTACCAAATTATATCTTAATAGATAAAAAAAGAGTAGATATATCTACCCTTTTTTATTAATCTACAGTTATTTCATAACCATTTTGATTATATTGATTTATTATTTCATTCCATATCTCTTCTACACCAGTCTTCTTAAGAGAAGAAATCGGAAGTACTTTTTCATTAGGATCCATTTGTAATTTTTTTCTGATTATACTTATATGTTTTTGATATTGACCTCTAGATATTTTATCTGCTTTAGTTGCTATAACTACACAATTATACCCAAAATGCTTTATCCATTCATACATCATAACATCATCCTTAGTTGGCTCATGTCTTATATCTACAAGTAAGAATATTGCACAAAGTTCATCTCTTTCTTGTAAATATCTTTCCATTATCGCTCCCCATTTTTCTTTTTCAGATTTAGCTATTTTAGCATACCCATAACCCGGAAGATCCACAAAGAAAAATTCATTATTTATAAGATAAAAATTTATAGTCCTCGTTTTACCTGGAGTCTGACTAGTTCTTGCAAAATTTCTTCTATTTAGTAATGTATTTACTGTCGATGATTTTCCAACATTAGATCTACCTACTAAAGCTATTTCTGGTATACCTTCATCTGGGTACTGAGATTTATTTACAGCACTCATAGTTATTTCTGCATTTCTAATTTTCATTGCTTTCACCATTCCTTAATAATGCATGTTCTAATACTTCATCCATATGTTCAACAAGCACAAATTCCATTTTTTCTTTTACATTGCTAGGTATTTCATCTAAATCTGCTTCGCAATCTTTAGGTAATAATACCTTAGTTATTCCCGCTCTGTGTGCTGCTAATAGCTTTTCTTTTACTCCACCTACGGCTAATACTTTACCTCTTAGAGTTATTTCACCTGTCATAGCAACATTATTTAAAACAGGTATATTAGAAAGAGCTGATATAACAGCAACAGCCATAGTTATACCTGCTGATGGTCCATCTTTTGGTACTGCTCCTTCTGGTATATGGATGTGCATGTCCTTATTTTGGTAAAATTCTGGGTCTACATTATATCTTTCTGCTATAGATCTTGTATATGATATAGCTGTTCTAGCAGATTCTTTCATAACATCTCCAAGCTTTCCAGTTAAAACAATTTGTCCTTTTCCTTTTAGCGCATTAACTTCTACTGTAAGAGTTTCACCACCTACAGCTGTCCACGCAAGACCTGTAACTGTTCCTACTTCTGGTTTTAAACCTGCCATTTGATGTCTATATTTATCTTTTCCAAGATACTCTTCTAAGTTTGAACTAGTAATAACTACTTCTTCAATAGATGAATCTTCTACATATTTTTTAGCTACTTTTCTGCATAATTTTCCTAATGTTCTCTCTAAACTTCTTACTCCAGCTTCTCTAGTATAAGAGTTTATTATTTCTTTCATAATTTCATCATCTATTTTTATGAATCCATCTTTTAATGCATTTTCTTTCATTTGCTTTGGAAGTAAGTACTTCTTAGCAATATTTAGCTTTTCTTCATCTACATATCCTGATACTTGTATTATTTCCATTCTATCTAATAAAGGTCTTGGTATTGTACTTAAGCTATTTGCTGTAGTTACAAATAATACTTTTGATAAATCAAATGGTAGCTCTAAGTAGTGATCTACAAAGTCTTTATTTTGTTCTGGGTCTAATACCTCTAACATTGCAGCAGAAGGGTCACCCTTATAATCAGCTGCCATTTTATCTATTTCATCTAATAACATTATAGGGTTTTTAGTTTTAGCTTCTTTCATAGCATTTACTATTCTACCTGGTATAGCCCCTACATAAGTTCTTCTATGCCCTCTTATTTCAGCTTCATCTCTAACTCCACCTAAAGATATTCTTACAAATTTTCTGCCTAAAGAATTTGCTATAGATTTTGCTATAGATGTTTTACCTACTCCTGGAGGTCCAACTAAACATATTATTGGCCCTTTTAGTGATTTAGATAATTTTCTTACAGCTAGGTACTCTAATATTCTTTCCTTAACTTCTTCTAATCCATAATGTTCATTATCTAATATTTCTTTTGCAGCTACTATATCTAATTTGTCTCTAGTTTCATTATTCCATGGTAGCGAAAATACTGTATCTAAGTATCCTCTAAGAACAGATACATCTGGAGACATTGGAGATAATTTAGAGAATTTAGTAATTTCTTTTTCTATTTTCTCCTTCGTTTGCTTAGGTGCTTTTATTTTCTTAAGCATAGCTCTGTATTCATCTGCTTCAGAATTTATATCTTCTTCTTCACCTAATTCTTTTTGAATTGCTCTTAGTTGTTCTCTAAGATAATATTCTTTTTGAACTTTATTCATTTGTTTCTTTACTTTTAGAGTTATCTTTTTTTCTATCTTTAGAATTTCTATTTCTTCTAATAATATCTTATATATTAATTCTAATCTTTCTTTTAAGTCAAAAGTTTCTAATACTTCTTGTTTTTGATCAGACTTTAAATAAATATTTGAAGCTACAGTATCTATAAATCTATCTACATTTTCTGTTTCTGATAAAGATATAAGTATTTCAGGAGAAACTCTGTTTCCTATGTTTATGTATTCTTCAAAAGCATCAAATACATTTCTTACAAATGCTTCTACCTCTACATCCTCTTGTGCATGTTCTTCATCAAATACTATTTCATCTACTTTAGCTTTAAAGTATCCATCTTCAAATTTTATTTCTTTTGCACTACCCCTAGAGATACCTTCTACTAATACGCGCACTGTATCTCCTGGTAATTTTATCATTTGCTTTACTTTACATATCGTTCCTATATGATAAAAATCTTCTTCTGTTGGTTCATCTACCTCTGCTTTTTTCTGAGAAGTTAAGAAGACTAACTCTTCTTTTAACATTGCTTCATCTAAAGCTTTAAGTGATAAGTCTCTACCTACATCAAAATTTAATATCATGTATGGGAATATCGCTAATCCTCTAAGCGGAATTAACGGTAATTCATGTTCTAATTTAGCATAATTCTGTTCCAATAATATCACTCCTTAAAGTGCTAGATTTTACCGCTTTATATATTATATATTTACAATACTTGATTTTCAACATTAATGCAAATTTCTTAGCATATTTTGTTCTTATTTTATTATTATATAATATGATTAGTAATATACTTGTTTATCTACTTTATAATTATATAATATTCATTATACCTTAAGATTTAGTTTTAAATCAAAATTTGAGTTGCTCATATCACCAACGTTATTATATTCATTCTCGCTTAATATGTATTTACCCATTAAATATTTTTAAATTTAAAAAAGAAGTCAATTTGACTTCTATGTTTTAAATATAAAAGGAGCTTTTAAAGCTCCTTTTTTTATTATGCACTTTCTTCTTCATCTTTAAGTACTATAATTGGTTGTTCACCATCATCTACAGCTTCTTTAGTTACTATAACTTTTTTAATATCATCTCTAGAAGGAACTTCAAACATACTTTCCATCATAGTATTTTCTACTATGCTTCTAAGTCCTCTTGCTCCTGTATTTCTATCTATAGCTTTTTTAGCTATAGCACGAAGAGCATCTTCTTCAAACTCTAGAGTGACATCATCTAATTCTAGTAATTTTTTATATTGTTTGATTATGGCATTTTTAGGCTCTTGTAATATTCTCATTAAAGCATCTTCATCTAATAATTCTAAAGTTGCTACAACTGGAATTCTTCCTATAAACTCTGGTATTATACCGAATTTTAGTAAGTCTTCTGGTAAAACTTGAGCATATATTTTACCTAAATCAATTTCCTTTTTACTTTCTATTTTAGCTCCAAATCCAAGTGTTTTTTCTCCACCACGTTTTTGGATTATTTTTTCTATTCCATCGAAAGCTCCACCTAGTATAAATAATACATTAGTAGTATCTATTTTTAAGAATTCTTGGTGAGGATGTTTTCTACCACCTTGTGGCGGAACATTAGCAACTGTACCTTCTAATATTTTTAAAAGGGCCTGTTGAACCCCTTCACCGCTAACATCTCTAGTTATAGATGGGTTTTCTGATTTTCTAGCAATTTTATCGATTTCATCTATATAGATTATACCTCTTTCAGCTTTTTCTATATCAAAATCAGCAGCTTGGATAAGTTTTAAAAGAATATTTTCAACGTCTTCACCAACATATCCTGCTTCTGTTAAAGATGTAGCGTCTGCCATTGCAAAAGGTACATTAAGAGTTTTTGCTAAAGTTTGAGCTAATAAAGTTTTTCCTGAACCTGTTGGTCCCAGTAAAAGTATATTACTCTTTTGTATTTCTACATCTTTTGATGTTGATTTCTTACTATAGATTCTCTTGTAATGGTTATATACAGCTACTGATAAAGCTTTTTTAGCTTTTTCTTGACCTATTACATAATCATTTAATATTTCCATCATTTCCTTAGGCTTTGGTAATGATGTTGTATCCTCTTCTACAGCTTCTTCTATTTCTTCTTGAATGATTTCATCACAAAGTTCCACACATTCATCACATATATAAACATTTGGACCTGCAATTAATCTTCTTACTTGCTCTTGATTTTTACCGCAGAATGAACATTTTAACTGTCTTTTCTCTTCGTATTTTGACATATTAACACCTCTTCCTATCCACGGTCTTTTTGTGTGATTACTTCATCAATTAAACCATATTCTTTAGCTTCATGTGCACTCATAAAGTTATCACGATCAGTATCTCTTTGGATATTTTCTATTGGCTGACCGCTTCTTTCTGCTAGTATTTTATTTAATTTTTCTTTAGTTTTTAGCAGCCATTTAGCATGTATCTCTACATCTGTTGCTTGACCTTTTGCTCCACCTAAAGGTTGATGTATCATTATTTCACTGTTAGGTAATGCAAATCTCTTTCCTTTTGCCCCTGCTGTTAGTAGAAATGCTCCCATTGAAGCAGCTAGGCCTATACATATAGTACTTACATCAGGTTTGATGTATTGCATAGTATCATAAATAGCCATTCCTGCAGTTACGCTACCACCTGGTGAGTTTATATATAAATGTATATCCTTATCTGGGTCTTCAGCTTCTAAAAATAACAACTGAGCTACTACAAGCCCTGCTGTAACATCATTTACTTCATCTCCTAGAAATATGATTCTATCTTTTAATAGTCTAGAATATATATCGTAAGACCTTTCTCCTCTTCCTGTTTGCTCTACAACTGTAGGTACTAATGCCATATATCATACCCCCTCTATATCTTTCTATTTCTATATATAATTTACAGTAGCCAAATTAGGCTACTGTAAAAAATTAAGCTATTGTTGCGTTGTCAACTAATAAGTCTATTGTTTTTCTTATTTTTACTTGACCTTTTATATCTTCTATATCATTTTCTCTTAAAGAAGATTTTAATTTGTCAGCTTCCATGTTGTACATAGCTGCCATTTTTTCTAATTCAGCATTAAAGTCTTCATCACTTACTTCTATATTTTCTGCTTTAGCTATAGCTTCTAATACTAAAGAAGATTTAACTAATTTCTCTGCATCAGCTTTTCTTTCTTCTCTTAATTCAGCTATATCTCTACCAGTCATTGATAATAATTGTTGTAAGTTTAGTCCTTGATATTGTAATTGGTAATTAAGCTCCATTAACATATTATCTATTTGATGTTCTACCATAACAGCAGGTAATTCTACTTCTGTGTTTGCAGCAACTTTCTCAACTATAGCATTTCTCATTTCTGCCTCAGCTTTATTTGTAGCATCTTTTTCTAATTTAGCTCTTACATCTGCTCTTAATTCAGCTAATGTATCGAATTCACTTGTATCTTTAGCAAACTCATCATCTAACTCTGCTAATTCTTTAACCTTTACATCATTTACTTTTACATTGAATACTACAGCTTTACCAGCTAAGTTTTCTGCATGGTATTCAGTTGGGAAAGTAACATTTACTTCTACTTCTTCTCCAGCTTTTTTACCAACTAATTGATCTTCAAATCCTGGTATGAAAGAGTTAGATCCTATAACTAAGCTATAGTTTTCACCTTTTCCACCTTCGAAAGCTACACCACTTTCAAATCCTTCAAAGTCTATAACAGCTGTATCTCCAGCTTCTAAAGCTTTATCTTCAACGCTTACTAATCTAGCGTTTTTGTTTACCATCTCTTCTAACTCGAATTTTACTTCTTCTTCAGTTACAGTATTATCAACTTTAGCTACTTCTATACCTTTGTAATTCCCTAACTCAAACTCAGGTTTAACTTCAACATTAACAACCATTACTAATCCGTTATCTTTGCTTATTTCTTCAACATCTAAGTCTGGTCTGTCTATTGGATCTATGTTTAACTCATCTAGAGCAGTTGGGTAAACCTCTGGGAATAATAATTCTATAGCATCATTATAGAATACTCCTTTACCGTATTGAGTTTCTATAACAACCTTTGGAGCTTTACCTTTTCTAAATCCTGGTATATTGTACTTACCTTTATTTTTATTGTAAGCTTTAGTTACCGCTGCTTCAAATTTATTATTATCTACAGTTATTTTTAAAGTAACTTTGTTACCTTCTTTCTTAATTAATTCTGCCTTCATTGAATTAATCCTCCTATATCATTATGTAATAATTTTCGTATGGCATTATAATCCATTCTACTTATAGTTTAACTCTTTAATTATAGCACATAACTTTTTTTATTTACAAGTCTTTGCCTTGATTTGCAAGGTTGTACACGCTTTATTATATTTTTATTTTTTCTATATTTATATTCCCCTTTTCTATGTTAAGTATAGAAAAACTTCTATAATCAACTTCTCTAGGAAGTGATACACTCCCTGGGTTTATATAAATGATTTTATCTTTTTCTATATATAAAGGTACATGAGTGTGACCAAATACTACTATATCAGCATTCACAGATTTTGCCATTGATTCTAACATTTCAATACCATATTTTACAGCGTATCTATCACCATGGCATAGAAATATAGTTTTATCATCTATATCAAATACTAATTCTTCTTCTACATTATCAAAATCACAGTTTCCTTTTACCGCCATAATAGGCACTTTAGTTTCTGCATGTATATACTTAGAATCAGAAAAATTATCTCCTGCATGAATTATTAAATCACATTCTTTTAGGTATGGTATAGTTTTATCAATGAACTTCTTCATCATATGTGTGTCACTTACTACTCCAACTTTCATTATCTTGATACCCTTTTGTTAAACTCATTCTTCATTAATTTTAAAGCATTAGCTCTGTGGCTTATAGAATTTTTTATTGTAGCTGGTATCTCTCCAAAAGTTCTATTATAACCATCTACTATAAATAATGAATCGTATCCAAATCCATTTTTTCCCTTTTCTTCAAATCCTATGCTACCTTCACAAGTTCCTCTAACAACAAACTCTTTTCCATCAGGAAATACTACTGCTATTGCCGATACAAATCTTGCAGTTCTTTTACTCATAGGTACATTATTTAATGCTTTTATTAGCTTTTCTCTATTTTCTTCATCTGTTGCGTTTTCTCCTGCATATCTAGCAGAATAAACACCTGGTTTTTTACCTATAGCATCAACTTCTAAACCTGAGTCATCTGATATTGATATTTTATTAGTAAGTTTTGCTATAGTTCTAGCTTTTATAAGTGCATTATGTTCAAATGTTTTACCATCTTCAACTATCTCTATACCACCTAAATCTACATCTTTTAATGAATATATTGTATAATCAAAATCTTCTAATATTGATCCTATTTCTTCTAACTTGTGAGCGTTATTAGTAGCTATGACTACTTCATCTCCATATTCCATACCTAATATTTCATCTGCTATCTCGCCTAGTGCAGCTCTTTGAGCCTTTATTAATTCTTTATTTCCTTTTTCACCAAGCTCTAAAAGTGCATTTAAGTCTTTTCTTGAGAAAGGTCTTTCTTCCCCTGTTCCTTGAACTTCAACAAATTCACCTTTATCAGTCATTATTATATTCATATCTACTTGTGCATTAGAATCTTCTTCATAGCATAAATCAAGAACATGTTCCCCATTTACTATACCCACGCTTATAGCTGATACAAAATTTCTAACCGGTATTTCTTTTACTGCTTTTGATTTATGTAATTTATTTAACGCGTCTACCACAGCAACAAATGCACCTGTTATAGATGCTGTTCTTGTTCCTCCATCCGCTTGTATTACATCACAATCTACCCAAATAGTTCTTTCTCCTATTTTATCTAAATCTATTACCGATCTTATAGCTCTGCCTATTAATCTTTGTATCTCTTGAGTTCTTCCATCAACCTTTCCTCTAGATGATTCTCTTATTTTTCTTTGATGAGTAGATCTAGGTAACATAGAGTATTCTGCATTTATCCATCCTGTTCCAGTATTTCTTAAGAAAGGTGGTACTTTATCTTCTATTGAAGCTGTACATATTACTTTAGTTTCTCCCATTTCTATAAGAACAGAACCTTCTGCATATCTAGTATAATCTCTTGTAATTTTTATATCCCTTATTTGGTCGTTCTTTCTATTATCAATTCTAATCATTTTTAATCCTTCCTTAAATCTATTTCAAAATATTATTGAATTATCAATATTATATTTTTTAGAAATTTTATCTTATCTATTAATAATATTAACACAAGTTTTAAGTATTTTTCTACATTCAAACATATCTATATAAACTTAATTTATCTTAAATTTTGTGTGGATAAAGTCTAAATTTATTATTTAAGTAAATTATAATTATAATTTACTTTCTACCTCTTCTTTAGAGTTTAAGTTTGAAAGTTTTATAAACATTTCCTCATCAACTACTTTAATTCCTAATTCATTAGCCTTTGTTAGCTTAGAACCGGCTTCCTCTCCTGCTAGTACAAATGTTGTTGATTTACTAACACTAGAAGTTGCTTTTGCTCCTCTAGCTTCTATCATTTCTTTAGCATCATTTCTTTTTAGTGTTGGTAAAGTTCCTGTTAATACTATTTTCATGCCATCAAATATTTTAGGTATATTAGAATTTTTATCTTCTATAGTTTTAGTATTAACACCAGCTTTTTTAAGCTTTTCTATTACTTTTATATTTTTATCTTCTTTAAAGAATTCTACAACACTATTAGCCATAGTTTCTCCAAATTCTTCTAGATTAACTAATTCTCCTTCTGATACACTCATAATTTCATCTATATCTTTAAAGTTTTTAGCAAGTATCTTTGCACCTTTTACTCCAACAAATTTTATTCCTAAACCATTTATTAATCTCCATAAATCATTTTCTTTTGATTTTTTTATTGATTTAATTAAATTATTTGCTGATTTATCTCCCATTCTTTCTAGGTTAATTACATCTTCTTTCTTTATGCTATATAAATCTGAAACATCTTCTATTATTTTCTCATTTAATAATAATGTTATTATAGATTCTCCTAATCCATCTATATTCATTGCATCTCTTGATACAAAGTGAATTATCCCTCTTCTTATTTGAGCAGGACAAGACATATTTATACACTTTACAGCAGCTTCTCCCTCTAGTCTAACTGTTGGCTCTGAACATACCGGACAAACATTAGGAATATTAAATTCTATTTCTTCTCCACTACGTTCTTCTTTTATTACTTCTATAACTTGAGGTATTATATCTCCAGCTTTTTGAACTAATACAGTATCATTTATTTTAATATCTTTTTCTTTTATGTAATCTTCATTATGTAATGTTGCTCTACTTACACTAGTTCCAGCAAGTCTTACTGGTTCAAGTACTGCAGTTGGGGTTATAGTTCCAGTTCTACCTACTTCTACTATTATGTCTAAAATTTTTGTTTTCTTCTTTTCTGCTGGGAATTTATAGGCGATTGCCCATCTTGGACTTTTTGCAGTATATCCCATAGATTCTCTTTGTTTAAGGTTATTAACTTTTATAACCATTCCATCTATCTCAAAATCTAGATTTCCTCTATTTTCAGTCCAGTACTCAATATGTTCTATTACATCATCTATATTTTTAAATACCTTATAGTTTGGGCTAACCGAAAATCCTAAATCACTTAAAAATTCTAGAGATTCACTATGGCTTTCAAACTCTAAATTTTGACCATACTCAAGGTTAAATACAAATATATCCAATGGTCTTTTAGCTGTTAATTTTGAGTCTAATTGTCTTAATGAACCTGCTGCAAGATTTCTTGGATTAGCATAAAGGGCAAGTCCTAAATTTTCTTGTTGGTCATTTATCTTTTGGAAGTTTTCTTTTGATATATAAACTTCCCCTCTTACTACTATTTCATTATCCTCTTTTATCTTTAAAGGTATACTTTTTACTGTCATTAAATTTTGAGAAATGTCTTCTCCAACTACTCCATTACCTCTAGTTGCACCTTTTTCAAATTCTCCATCATTATAAGTTAAGCCTACAGATAATCCATCTATTTTAAATTCAACTACATACTCTACATCTGAATCTGCCATATCTCTTACTCTTTTATCAAAATCTTTTAAGCCTTGACTTGAATATGCATTTGATAAACTTAGCATAGGTATTTTATGTACTATTTGATCGAACTTATCTAAAGCCTTTCCTCCAACACGATTGCTTGGAGAATCTACTCTTTTTAAATTTGGATTTTCCTCTTCTAATTTTATTAGCTCTTTAACTAAATTGTCATACTCTGCATCAGATATTTCTGGAGCATCTTGATTATAGTATTTTTCATTATGATAGTTTATTAAATTTATTAGTTCATCTATTCTATTTTCAATATTCATTTTTATCTCACCTCTTTTAAAAATTTGATTCACTTAAGCAACTTATTATAGAATTAGTTTGTGTTGCCAACCATATTATCTATTATTCATCTAATCCATATCAGTTGCTTAAAATTAACTCCATAGTATTATTACCCTTTTATGAATTTAATATATTTTTAGTATATTAATTAATAAAAAGTATTCTATTTAATCCATATTTAAATAAATAGATATTTTATACTACCTTAGTATTATAACAAAAGCTACCTTAAAATTCGGTAGCTTAATAGACATTTTTTATTTTAATAACCTTTTAATATATCAACAACATTATTTAAAGGTTTATTTTCTATATAATTTTTTAAATTATTATAAATAACATTAAATGTTCTTTCTGTATCTTTATCTGATATCCATGAATTGTGAGGTGTTATTATCACATTTTCAAAATCCCATAACTTACTATCTTTGCTTAGCGGCTCTTTTTCAAAGACATCTAATGCTACTCCTCTAAATTTATCTATACAGTCTATTAAATCATTTTCATTGACTATATTTCCTCTACCAATATTTATAAAAATTGATTTATCTTTCATAATTGAAAATTTATCTTTATTAATCATACCTATAGTAGATTTAGTAGCAGGTATAGTTGATACAATCACATCACATTCTTTAAATACATCATTCATATTCTCACTAGAGAAACATCTATCAAAGTATTCTTTATCAGTTCCTTTTGTATTTACACCCCATACTTCTACTCCAAAAGCTTTTAATCTTTTAGCAGCTTCTGTTGCTATAGTACCAGTTCCTATAAATCCTACTCTTTTATCATATAGTTCAAGTAAATCAAATTCTATTTTCCACTTTCTATTTTGCTGATTAGAATACAATTTCATACTATTCTTATAAATTTGTAGTATATACATTATGATCCATTCGCTAATAGGTATGCTATATGCACCTTTGTTATTTGCTAAAACTATATTTCTCTTTAGCACTTCTTCTTTTGGAACTTGGTCTACTCCTACACTAGATGTCTGTATATATTTTAAATTATTAATTTTTGATATATCTAGTGTCTTAAATGGATTATATGTTACTAATACATCCGCTGAATCTGTATCTTCATTATTTTGAATTTTACTTTCTTTATAATAAGTTACTTCATATCCTAAATCTCTAATTTTTTGAAACTTCTCTTCTCCGTAATTATGTGTAAATAGAACTTTCATTTATAATCTCCTCCAATTAAAATATCCTACCATATATAGATATTTTAATATAAAATTAAAAAGTCCTCCAAAATTTGGAGGACTTAATCTATTTTAAAATAAATGCATAAAGACTATGATGTCAAAATGACGAGGTGTGATATACATTTATTTAATAATATTCTATCCACTTTTAGACTATTTATTTGCTTAATATTAATTTGCTCATTAGAAATATTTTCTATTAAGTTTATTGCATAAAATAAAACTAGCTAATTTCAATTTAAAAATAACTAGTTTTATTTTAATTTTATTATTTTTTAGTATCTATTACATTTTGAACTAAAGCTCTACATCTTCCACAAGCAGATCCTGCTCCTATTATTTCTGCTACCTTATCAGTTGTATCCGCTCCATCTTTAACTGCATTAACTACAGTTTCAAGAGAAACTCCTTTACATCCACAAACTGATGCTAATATTTTTTGTATTTCTGGTATACATCTTCCACATCCTGTTCCAGCCCCTGTCATTTCCTTTATTTCATCTACAGTACGAGCGCCCGCTATCATTGCCTTTCTTATATCTATATAACTTACATTTTTACAAAAACACACCATTTGATCTCCAGCCATTTTCATTCTCCTTAATTAATTAAATTTATGTAATTATATTATACCAAATATATCCACAGTTAAACTATTATAAATAATATAGCCTATCTAACACAATCTTTTACTATCTAAGTATTTATATGCAAGTAACAGTAGATTAGTATATAAATAAAAAGCATTGCTAAAAAATTCAACTTTCAGCAATGCTTTTTATTAGTGTAAACACATTTGATTTATAATTAATCTTTTTTTACTAACTTAGCAACACATTCAACATGCATAGTATGTGGGAACATATCTACTGGTTGAATTTCTGTGCATTTATATCCGCGCTCATCTAAATAGTTTAAATCTCTTGCTAAAGTAGACGGATTACAAGAAACATACACAACTCTATCTGGCTTCATAGATATCATTGTATCTAGTACCTTCTCATCGCATCCTTTTCTTGGTGGGTCAACTACCACTACATTAGCTGTTTTTCCTTCTTTATACATTCTAGGAACAACTTCTTCAGCTTTACCTACATAAAATTCTACATTATCCAAGTTATTTAATTTAGCATTTATTTTAGCATCTTTAATAGCATCTTCTACTATCTCTATACCATATACCTTACTAGCTTTTTGAGCTAAGAATAAAGATATAGTTCCTATTCCGCAGTATATATCAAATACAGTATCATTTTCTTTTAAATCCGCATACTCTAATGCTTTATTATATAAAACTTCTGTTTGTATAGGGTTCACTTGGAAAAATGATAAAGGCGATATCTCAAATACTAAATCTCCTATATAATCATTTATTTTTCCTTC
Organism: Clostridium sp. CCUG 7971; assembly: GCF_017590215.1. Taxonomy (GTDB): domain Bacteria; phylum Bacillota; class Clostridia; order Peptostreptococcales; family Peptostreptococcaceae; genus Faecalimicrobium. The sequence goes on along the minus strand of NZ_JAFFPK010000065.1, from coordinate 40,653 downwards.
TCCAACCACTACTATATTTTCTTTTCCTAATATTACATTCGTTCTCTCTTTATTAACATTAATCACTAGAGTTTTAAAACCAGGTACATTCTCTCTAAGAACTGATGCTAATTCATCTAGATGTGGTAATTTATTATTTTTTGCAACTAATACTACCATAACTTCATTTGTTGTGAATCCTATTTTAGTAACTAAGTGCCTAAGTACTCCTGTATGAGACTTTTCATCATAGATACTTACGTCATATGCATTTATATATGTTTTTATAATTTTAACTATTTTATCATTTACTTCATGTTGTATTATACATTTATCCATAGGTATCACATCATGACTTTTCTTTTTATAAAAACCTATCGCTGGTGCATTATTCATTCTTTGAATAGGGAATTGAGCTTTGTTTCTATATCTTAAAGGCGTATCCATTCCCATAGTATCATGTATTAAAACATTATCTAATTTTCCGATTCTAGTTATAACTTGTTTTACTTCATTTGTTTTTATATCAAGCTGATTTTTATAGTCTAATTCTTGTATTTGACATCCTCCACAATCTTTAAGGCTATCACTACAAGCTCTTTCTACTCTAAAAGGTGATGCATCTATTATTTCTACTATATCACCTACTGCATAGTTTTTTTTAGATTTATTTATTTTAACCTTTATCTTATCTTGTATTAATCCGCCCTCTACAAAAACAGTAAAGCCATCATATTTACCTATTCCAACTCCACCTTGACCTATATCTACTATATCTACTATATATTCTTTTTGTTTTTGAAGCATAGGTTTGTCCTCCGTACATATATTTTTAAAAAAATCTCCAAGAATTAATTTTACCAAAAAAATAAGAGCTTATAAAGCCCTTATATGAATAAATCTCTACTTTTATATCCTCTATATAGCTGTAAACATGCAAATATTAGAAGAACACATCCAAATAATGGTCCTATATATACTAATTTCTCTGCTAGCCCTTGAGCTACTCCACTGTCTACAATTGCTTTAACTGCACCTTGGTAATCTATCTTTACATTTATTCCATATCTTATCCATGTAAAAGATGTCATTAGTGCAACTGGTACTAAACTCATAGTCATATAAAATCCTGTTATTGTCCTTTTCTTTACACCTTTTAATCCCAAATAAATAGGTAAGAAAAATAATACCGGAAGTATAAATCCATAAAATTGAGGTGATAGTGCTAGAAATAATATTGCACTAAATAAAAAACTTGTTATGTATTTTCTTAAGTAATTAGTTTTACCTTCAAAGTCACATAATGATGCTTTTAAATATCTTATATAAACTTCTATATTAGTTTCTAACTTATTCTTGTCTTTTAATGACTTTACATCTTTTATAAGCTCTATTCCTTTTGAATTTAATTGATTATATTGATTTTTCATGCCATCTGGCACATTAATATTATCGTATTTATCATATATCTTAGCTAAATCAGATTTATATTTTTGTTTTTTATTATCTTTTATTATCTTAGATTTTCCTATTTCTAATTTTAATTGCTTTATTGTACTCATAACTAAATTTGAACTCATTTAAATCCCCCCTTTAAGTATATAATACTATACTCAATCTTATTTTATCAGAAAATTTCTAATTTTTTATAATCACTTTTTATATAAAAACCCTACCTGTTTTAAGTAGGGTTTTTATGAATTTATCTTTGATCTTTTACTATTTTTCTCATTGATATACCTATACAGGTAAATATGGTAACCCATATTGTCCCCATAAATACCCATGCTGCACCTGTCATATAATCACCCTCCTACTTTTTATGGAGTTTACTTATTTTTCTCCTTATCTCTTACTTTATTAGAATCTATTTCATCTTTATATTTTTTCTTTATTGATCTATATGATTGTATAAATCCTATTAATAGTACTCCAAATACTACAGCTCTACCTAAATTAACCCAAACAGCAAACTCTGGTATTTGAGCTATATAGCTAGGGACTGCTTTAAAGTTACCAGCAATCCAGTAATCCCTTGTGAAGAATAATAAGAATGTTATTATTGTAATTGGAGTTAAGAATTGATGGAATAATCTAAAGAACCATTTAGGTACTTTCCATAATCCACCTCTATTCATTTCATCAAGTGCTTTATCTTTAACGCACCATCCAATTACTATTATTTCTATTAATCCTAAAACTATTAATAAATAGTTACCTATCCAGTTATCAACTTCTGTAAAGTATATTAAATTAGAGCTTTGAGTCAATATTGATTCTAATGCTATAGGAGCTCCAACTATTAAGTATCCAATAAATACTATCCAAGCACCTTTTTTTCTTTCGATTCCAGCATCTTCCTCTAATAATGCAACTAAATAATTATACATTGCTATAGCAGATGTTATACCAGCAAAGAATAATAATAGGAACCACATCGCTCCAAATATTCCTCCACCAGTCATTGTGCTAAATACATTTGGTAGTGCCATAAATGCTAAACCTATACTTCCCTTTATACCTTCTGGTCCTAAAAATGCATAAGCTATAGGTATAACAGCCGTTCCTCCTAATATTACTTCTGCAAATTCGTTTAATGATACTGTTGCTACAGATGCAGTTACTATGTCTTCATCTGGTTGTAGATATGAAGCGTAATTGTGAATTATACCCATTCCTAAAGATAGTGTGAAGAATATTTGACCCGCTGCAGCTATTGCAGAACCCCATGATAATTGGCTAAAATCTGGATTCCATATAAAGTTAAGTCCTGCTAGTGAACTCCAATCAGGGTTAACAGGTGAACCTAAAGTTAATGCTCTAATACCCAGTATTATACCGAATACATAAAGTACAGGCATCATTACTTTAGCCCAAGATTCTATCCCTTTTTGTATACCTTTCATTACCGCAACTGCTAGGAAAAGCAATGCTATAACCCAAAATATTAAATTTTTGGGATCTTGTATATATGCACTAAAGAAACCACCTGGATCTGCGTTATACCCTCCTGTAAGAGAATTAAATGCAAATCCTAGTGACCATCCTATTATGTGGTTGTAATAAGAGTTGACTAATATTGTAACCCCAAACGCTATCATTCCGCATAAAGCTCCAACTATAATTGCCTTTTTCGGCTTCATAGCCTGTTTTGCTTGTAAGTACATCATTGGACCTAATGTACCATGACCATATTTCCCACCGTAACGACCGATACTCCATTCTACTAGCATTACAGGTATACCTATAACGATTAGTGCAAAGAAGTATGGTATCATAAATGCTCCTCCACCATTTGAAGCAGCTACATATGGGAACCTCCAGAAATTCCCTAATCCAACAGCATTACCTGCCATTGCTAATATAAGACCTATTTTTGAACCCCAGTTCTCTCTACTTTCTGTCATTAACTCTCCCTCCTCTTTTTTTCATATTCAAACTAATCTCTATAATTTTTTATTTAATTTGAATATTCTGACTATTCATTTTATAAAAGAGCCACTAAGCATTTTAAGACTTAGCGGCCATTTATACTACTTATAAAATATAGTAGCATCATATTATATTTTTTTCAAGCTATTTTTTAAATTTTCTGAAAAATACATTATTTTATAATACTCTTGTAGAACCTCTGTATACTACACCTCTTGCTGCATCAACAGTTACTACTTCACCATTCTTTACTAAGTTAGTTATGTTTGTTACAGATACTATAACAGGCTTATCTAAGTTTAATCCTACTATTGCTGCATGAGAAGTCATTCCGCCATCTTCTGTTACTATAGCAGATGATTTTTCTATATAAGGGTTCATTTCTATATCAGTCATAGTAGTAACTAATATATCTCCCTCATTAAAATCTTTACACTCTTCTCCACTCTTGATTATACGGACTTTACCTTCTACTGTTTTAGCTCCTACACCTATACCTTGAGCCATTTCTTCACTTATTACATGTACTTTTATTAAGTTAGTAGTTCCACTTACACCAACTGGTACTCCAGCAGTTATAACTACTAATTCTCCATTATTTATATATTTAGCTTCTTTAGCTGCTTCTATAGAATTTTCTATAACTTCATCTGTATTTCCTGCTTCTGATGATTTAATAGAGTATACACCCCAAGTAAGAGCTAATCTTCTCATTATTTTTTCATCATTTGTAGTTGCTATTATAGGGCACTTAGGTCTAAATTTAGAAACCATTCTTGCAGTATATCCTGAAGAAGTTGAAGTTATTATTGAAGATGCATCTAAATCTACTGCTGTTGTACAAGTTGCATGGCTTATTGCGTCTGTAACTGTATTATTATTTTTTCCGTTTGCTTTTAATATAGCATCATAGTCTAGTGTTTCTTCTGTTCTTTTAGCTATAGTAGCCATAGTCTTAACAGCTTCTACCGGATATTTACCAGCAGCAGTTTCCCCTGATAACATTATTGCATCAGTTCCATCATATATAGCATTTGCAACATCTGTAACTTCTGCTCTAGTAGGTCTTGGGTTCCTAATCATAGAATCAAGCATTTGAGTAGCAGTTATTACAGGTTTTGCTAATTCATTACATTTTTTTATCATCATTTTTTGAACTATTGGAATTTCTTCTGTAGGTATTTCAACACCTAAGTCTCCTCTAGCAACCATTATACCATCAGATACTTTTAATATCTCATCTATATTATCTACACCTTCTTGGTTTTCTATTTTAGATATTATTTGTATATCTGTAGCATTGTTTTCTTCTAATATTTCTCTTATCGCTAATACATCTGATGCTTTTCTTACGAATGATGCTGCTATATAGTCTATTCCTTGGCTTATACCGAATTCTATATCACTTCTATCTTTAGGCGTTATAGCTGGTAAATTTATTTTTACACCAGGTACATTTACACCTTTATGATTTTTAACTATTCCTGAGTTTTCAACAACACAAACGATATCATCACCATTTACTTCTTGAACTTTAAGTCCAACTAATCCATCATCGATTAATATAGTATCCCCTGATTTAACATCATTTGCAAGACCCTTGTAACTTACTGTACACATTTCTTTAGTTCCCATAACTTCTTTCATAGTTATAGTGAATTTTTTACCTTCTTCTAGAAGAACTTCTGGTTGATCAAAGTTTCCAGTTCTTATTTCAGGTCCTTTAGTATCTAATAAAAGAGCTACTGGTTGATTTAATTTTTCTCTAACTTTTTTAGCTAGATCTAATCTCCCCTTGTGTTCTTCATGAGATCCATGTGAAAAGTTAAATCTACAAACATTTAACCCATTTTCAACTAGTTGAGTTAAAGTTTCCTCTTTGTCTGATGCTGGTCCTAATGTACAAACTATTTTAGTCCTCTTAATATTCTTTAACATATATTTACCCTCCTATTGTTATATAGATAGTATTTTTGCCATTTCATAAGTATTTTTATCAAAATCTCTATTCATTGCTAAAGCTTCATTTATTTCCATATCAATTATCTTATTATCTTTTATACCTACTACCTTTGCAGCTTTTCCATCTAAAAGCAATTCTACTGCTCTAACTCCCATTCTACTAGCTAGTATTCTATCAAATGCAGTTGGGCTTCCGCCTCTTTGTACGTGACCTAAAACAGTAACTCTTAAATCTGCTCCTGTATTTTCAACTATTTCTCTTCCTAAATCTTGTGCATTTCCTACACCTTCAGCTAGTACTATAATGCTGTGTCTCTTACCTCTTTTTTGAGTTGTTTTTAATCTATTACATACATCTTCTACTTTGAAATCTACCTCTGGCACTATTATAGTTTCCGCTCCACCTGCAAGACCTGCATATAAAGCTAAATCTCCACAGTGTCTTCCCATTACTTCTACTATGTTAACCCTTTCATGAGATGAAGATGTATCCCTTATTTTACCTATTGCATCTATAACAGTATTCATAGCTGTATCAAATCCTATTGTATAATCTGTGTAAGCTAAATCATTATCTATAGTTCCTGGAAGACCTATAGCTGGGAATCCTAATTCACTTAACTTTAAAGCTCCATTAAACGATCCATCTCCACCTATAACAACTAAACAGTCTATGCCATATTTTTTTAACATTTTTACCCCTAATAATCTTCCTTCTTCTGTTTTAAATTCTTCACATCTAGAAGATTTTAGTATAGTTCCACCTCTATGTATAATATCTCCAACAGAGGATAAATTCATTTCTTTTATATCCTCTTCTATTAATCCTTTGTATCCTCTGTTAATTCCGTATACTTTACATCCATAGTATATTGCAGATCTTACTACAGCTCTAATAGCTGCATTCATTCCTGGAGCATCTCCTCCACTTGTCAATATTCCTATAGTTTTCATAGTGTTACCTCCTAATTATCTATTTTAGTAACATAGGGTCTTTTTTTGTCCCCCTATTAATTTTTCATCCCATCAAAGATAAAAAAATTAGAACTGTTAAAATATCCATTTTTTCATATTATACCATAATCTGAAAAACTTTTTCATATTATTATATAATTTTTTACTTTTAAAGTTCTAATTTTTTTAATATTATTTCTTAATTTTTATATCTTCTTTAGATAGTATTTTTTCTAACTTTTTAATTAATTCTTCAGACGTTTTTACTAATAGCCCATTGTATTTATACATTTGTTTTGAATCTTGGGCATATAAAAATATATTTTCACTTCCTGGATAAAGTTTCAAAATATCAACTATATTATCAATAAGTGGTTTATTGTTAAAGCTATCTATTTTTAAATATAGTCCTAACTTAGAATTATTATTACTATTACTATTATTTTGATTGTTATACGTGTTTCTAGATTTATATCTACTATCTTCAAATTCAGACTTATCATTTATATCTTTAAACTCTCTTGCTATTAGTTTTGGACTCTCATCTTCTTTTATGCTTAAAGTTCCTTTTACATATATAATATTATCTTCATTTAAAATATTATTATATCGTTGTAATAATTGAGGGAATACTATTATTTCTATTGTTCCATATAAATCTTCTAATTCTAAAAATGCCATTATATCATTTCTTTTAGTAGTTTTTATGGTTTTATTGACAATCATCCCACCCATTATAACTTCTCTTTCGTCTAAACTAACATAAGATTCTTCATCTTCCCTTAAGGAATTTAGTTTTCCGTTATCTATAGACGTATTTATTTGTAATTCTTCTTTAAATTCAGCTAATGGATGTCCACTTACATACATACCTAATACTTCTTTTTCTAAGTTAAGCCTTTCTCTTTCTTCAAATTCCTTCAGTTTTTTAATTACACTTACCTCTTGAAAATCTTGACTTTCTTCAGTTGACGAAAAAGCATCGAACAATGATATTTGGCCTTGAATATTTTTCTTTCTATCCATAGATATACTGTCTAGTAAACTTTCATATCCAGCCATTAAACTTGCTCTATTTTCACTTATTTCATCAAATGCTCCACATTTGATTAAACTCTCTATACATCTTTTATTAGTATCTTTTGAGTCTAATCTTTTTGCTAAGTCACCAAAATCCTTAAAGTAACCATTAGTTTCTCTTTCATTTATTATGTTATTAATTATATTTACACCAACATTTTTTACTGCTGCTAGTCCAAATCTAATATTATTTCCTTCAACAGAGAATTTTGCAAAACTTTTATTTATATCTGGCTTTAAAATATCTATTTTTAAAGCACTACATTCTCTTATATATTCCACAACTTTATCTGTATTACCCATTACACTTGTAATAAGTGCTGCCATAAATTCTACTGGATAATATGCTTTTAAATATGCTGTTTGATATGATAAAACTCCATATGCCGCAGCATGTGATTTATTAAATGCATACTTTGCAAAATCTATCATATCATCAAATATTTTATCAGCTATATCTTCTGGAACTCCATTTCTTACGCATCCAGCAATTTCTATATTACCATTTTCGTCTTCTTTACCATGGATGAAATATCTTCTTTCCTCTTCCATAACATCCATTTTCTTTTTACCCATGGCTCTTCTAACCAAGTCACTACGACCATAACTATATCCACCTAAATCTCTAACTACCTGCATTACCTGCTCTTGATAAACTAAACATCCATAGGTAACATCCATTATAGGTTTTAACTTATCATGTAAGTATTTTACATGCTGTGGGTTATTTTTATTGTCTATATAAGTTGGTATAGAGTCCATTGGTCCTGGTCTATATAAAGAAATTCCCGCTACTATATCTTCAAAGTTGTCTGGTCTTAGTTGTTTCATGAAACTTCTCATACCAGCACTTTCTAGCTGGAACACTCCTAGTGTGTTTCCTGATGATAATAATTCATATACTTTCGGATCATCATCACCCATTTTAGAAAAATCTATTTTTTTATTATGATTTTTTTCTATTAGTTCTAATGCATCTCTAATTACAGTAAGAGTTCTAAGTCCTAGAAAATCCATTTTAAGTAAGCCTAGTTCTTCTAGTGTAGTCATTGTAAATTGCGTTGTTATAGCATCTTGATGTTTGTATAACGGAACATATTCATCTACTGGATTTTTGGATATAACTACACCTGCTGCATGAGTTGAAGCATGTCTAAGCATTCCTTCTATCTGCTTAGATATATCTATGGTTTCACGAGTTTCCTTATCTTGATCATATAAATCTTTTAAATTTGGATTGGTATCTAGTGCTTTATCTATTGTCATTCCAAGTGCAAAAGGTATTTCTTTTGCTATCTTATCAACCTTATTATAAGGTATATCAAGAACTCTACCAACATCTCTTATGGCAGCTTTAGCTCCCATAGTTCCAAATGTTATGATTTGGGCAACATGGTCTTCTCCATATTTTCTTTTTACATAATCTATAACTTCTTCTCTTCTCTCATAACAGAAATCTATATCTATATCGGGCATAGATACACGTTCTGGATTTAAAAAACGCTCAAATAAAAGAGAATACTTTATAGGGTCTATATCTGTAATCTTAAGAGTATACGCAACTATTGAACCTGCTGCACTACCTCTTCCAGGTCCAACCATTATATTATTTTTCTTTGAAAAGTTTATAAAATCCCATGTTATAAGGAAATATTCTACATATCCCATTCTCTCTATTACATCTAACTCATAATTAAGTCTATCTATAACATCTTGACTTGGATTTTCATATCTTTCCTCTAAACCTTTAAAACACAATTCTCTTAAATAACTATCCGTATTATATCCATTAGGTACTTCATATTGAGGAAGATGTATAGTATTAAAATCAAATTCAATATTACATCTTTCTGCTATTTTAACTGTATTTTCTACAGCTTCTAATGCATATGGAAATAATTCTTCCATTTCATCTCTAGATTTTAAATAAAATTCATCACTACCAAATCTCATTCGATTTGGGTCATTTACAGTTTTCCCCATTTGTATACACATAAGCACATCATGTATTTTTGCATCTTCTTTATTTACATAATGAACATCATTTGTTGCTACTAATGGAATTCCCGTCTCTTTTGATAGTTTTACAAGGCCTGAATTTACTTCTCTTTGTTCTGGTAAGTTGTGATCTTGTATTTCTAAATAAAAATTCTCTTCTCCAAATATATCTCTATACTCTAAAGCTTTACTTTTTGCTTTGTCATAATTTCTGTCCATAAGAGCTTGAGATACATCACCTGCTAGACAAGCAGATAAAGCTATTATTCCATCATTATATTTCTTTAATTCATCCATATCTACTCTTGGCTTATAATAAAACCCTTCTACATAAGATGTAGATACCAATTTAATTAAATTTTTATAACCATCCATATTTTTAGCTAATAAAATTAAATGCCCTTGTCTTTTATCATAATTTGGGTCTTTATCTTTTAATGTACGAGGTGCTGTGTATACTTCACATCCTACTATAGGTTTTATTCCTTCTTTTTTAGCTGTTTTATAAAAATCTATAACACCAAACATACATCCATGGTCTGTTATAGCAATTGAACTCATATTTAATTCTTTAGCTCTACCTACTAGTTTCTTTATTCTTGAGAAACCATCAAGTAAACTGTATTCTGTATGAACATGAAGATGAACAAAATCTTTATTCATCAAATCACCTCCTATCTTATGATATAATTTTACCACAAAAGTATATTATAAAACAAAGTTCAACACTTTATATAAAATTTGACATAATTACTTTTAATACTACATTATCTTGAATAAATTATTGCAATATAAATAGAGGATTATATTGTAATATAACCCCCTATTTATAATTATTTATCTCTTAATCTATTAGCAATTTCTTCTATTTTTCTTAGCCTATGATTTACTCCTGATTTTCCTATAGGAGGACTTAACATTTCTCCTAATTCTTTTAATGTCATGTCTTCATATTCTACTCTAAGGCTAGCTATTTCTTGCAAATTTTCTGGTAAACTGCTTATTCCTATTGTATTTTGTATTAACTTAATATTTTCTACTTGCCTAACAGCTGCATTAACTGTTTTCGAAAGGTTTGCCGTTTCACAATTAACAATACGATTAACATTATTTCTCATTTCTTTGACTACTTTAATGTTTTGTAAGCTTAATAAGGCTTGATGAGCTCCTATTATACTAAGTAAATCTGATATTTGCTCACTTTCTTTTAGATAGACAACATAATTATTTTTTCTAGATACTATCTTAGAATTAAATCCTAAAGAATTTATAAGCTCTTTTAAAGATTCTGCAAAATCTTCATTGTTAGTTACAAACTCCATATGGTATGTTTTACCAGGATCACTTATGGACCCTCCTCCAAGAAATGCTCCTCTTATAAACGACCTTGCACACTCATCGTGTTGTATAAGGTTTGTAGGTACTTTATTCAAAGTATAAAATTGATCTCCTGGAGCTAGTATTCCTAATTCCTTTAACAACTTTTCAGCTCCCATTTCACTTGTAACCATTAAAACATAACTATTATTTCTCTTTAGCATTTGGTTCTTATTTACTGAAATTGTCGTGTTGATTCCAAAGTTTTGTTTTAATAATTTAAATGCTTTACGAGCTATTGAGTTTAATTCCGTTGTTATTTTAAGATTTAATTTCTTATACCCTGCAATTTGTATACTTCCTGCTAACCTAACTATAGCAGCTAGTTCAGTTACATTACAGCAATGGTTTTCAGATGAAATCCTTGCTAATTCATTCTTTGTTTCAGCTGAAAAAGACATATCTATCACCTATTAACTAGTTCTTTTTTGATCTTTTTTTTATTTCTTGTAGTGCTACTTTTATTATTTCTTTTTCATCATCATATCTTGCTAAATCTACTACTCTATCTAAGTGTATAAATTTAGCATCGATGAATCCTTCCTCTTTTTGAGGTACTGTATCCATGCCTCTTGCTTGCATTAAATACCAAAAAACTGTTTTATGAACTGCCCTATTTTCATCCCAGTTTTCTTTAAAAGTATAATGTATTTCTCCTAAATACTTTAGTATATCCGCTTTTACTCCAGTTTCTTCTAGTACTTCTCTCAACGCTGCTTCTTGTCTGTTTTCTCCTTCTTCTACTTTACCTTTTGGCAAAACCCAATCTCCGTTGAATTTTCTAAGTAAAAGTATAGCGTTACCAAAAAGTACTACACCACCGGCACTAACCTCTTCTCTCATAGATGTTCACTCCTTAAAACTAACATAATAATAAGGATTTCTACATAAATTTTTAAAATCCTTTTTTACTTGCTTGTGTCATTTTTATGACTTAGTGCCAAATTAACTACTATATTAGCAATATAATTTGCATCATGCCTAATATAATTGCTTTTTATTTCAATTAAATTTTCTTCTATAGCTTTTATCCCCATACTTTTTAAAACATCTTTTTGAGTTTTATCTAGTATAACTTGTTTTGCACCATCCCTTTGATATATTTCAAAAATATCAATAGGTAATACTTCATTATTAGTTATTACATAGTCTACTATATTTTCATTAGCATGTTTTACTATAGCATTTATATGATCTAATACATTGTAGTCATCTGTTTCTCCTGGTTGAGTCATTATATTAGATATATATACTTTAGGAGCACTAGATTTTTTAATAGCATCCACTACACCCTCGACCAATAAGTTTGGTATTATACTCGTGTATAAACTTCCTGGACCCATTATAATTATATCAGCATCTGCAATAGAATTGATTACTTCATCTAAAGGTTTTGCATCTATTGGATCTAAGTATACTCTATCTATACAACTTTTTTGAGTCTTTACTTCATTAGGTATACTTGATTCTCCTTTTACAAATTCTCCATTTTTAAGTTTAGCAATTAAGTTTATATCTTCTAATGTTATAGGCAGTACTCTACCTGTTATAGCAAATATTTCACTCATTTTATAAACTGCTAGTTCAAAATTTTCATATAATCCATTCATTGCTGCTAAAAATAGATTTCCAAAACTTTGACCTTTTAAAGCACCTTCTGTAAATCTATATTTCATAACCTCATTCATAGTTGGCTCTATATTAGCTAAAGCCAGCAAACAGTTCCTTATATCTCCTGGCGGTAGCATACCTAAGTCTTCCCTTAATATACCTGAACCTCCACCATCATCTGCAACAGTAACTACTGCGGTTATATTTTGCGTAAAATGCTTAAGACCTCTTAAGAAAATTGATTGGCCTGTTCCTCCACCAATTACCACTACTTTTGGCCCTTTATATTCTTTAGATTTAATATGCAAAGATTGATTTTTTTCTCTCTTTATTTTTTTATATAAATATAGAGATATAAAAAGGGCAATCCATCCTGTTACACCTATGCCTATAAGTATACTTGTCATTTTTTCCTCCAAATTATCTTAGCATAGAGTCCCTATGTTTTTTTACCACTCTATATCCTTTTTTACTTAATTCTTCATATATAAGGTTAGATATAGTTACAGATCTATGTCTTCCACCTGTACAACCAATCCCTATCACTATATGGTGTTTTCCTTCTTCAATATATTGAGGTATTAAAAACTCTATCATATCTTTAAGTTTTTCGTAGAACTCCTCACTTACTTTAGAGTTCATTACATAATCCCTAACATCTTGCTCATCTCCAGTTTTAGGTCTTAGTTCTTCTACATAATATGGGTTTGGAAGAAATCTTACATCAAATAATAAATCACAATCTGATGGTATTCCATGTTTAAATCCAAAAGAAACTACTGATATAGTCAAATTAGGATTTTCTTCTCCAACAGAATATATTTTACTAACTTCTTCTTTAAGATCTTTAGGTTTCATATTTGTTGTATCTATTATACAATTTGATATTTCCTTTAAAGGCTCCATTATACGTCTTTCCATTTTTATACCTTCAGGTATCTGTATGTCTATAGATAATGGATGATTTCTCCTTGTCATTTTATACCTTTTTAATAATACATCATCTGCACACTCTAAATATAATATTTCATATTTATAGTTTTGTTCTTGAAGGTAGTTTAAACTTTCATGAAGTTCTTTAAAAAACTTTCTACCTCTTATATCTATACCTAAAGCAACTTTATCAATACTTGAATTAGGCTGATAACAAAGTTCTGCAAATTTAGTTATTAGGGCAGGAGGTAAGTTGTCTACACAATAAAATCCCATGTCCTCTAAAGCCCTCATAGTTTCACTTTTCCCTGATCCTGAAAGACCTGTTACTATTACGAATTTCATCTTTTCTCCCCCTCTTTAAATTATATTTTTATATTTTCAATTAGTGATAAATCTAAATTTGCCTCTTTTGCAATTTTCATAGCTAGTTCAAAATTCCCTACATTTTCTGGTATATGAGCATCAGAACCAATAATAAATTTATTTCCTATATTTTTTATTTCTTTTAATTGATTTGCATTTAAAAATCCATGACTACTATTTATTTCCAACTTAGTATCTGTCTCTTTTGCTATTTTTGCAACTTCTTCAATATAAATATCTCCCTTATCACCAGGATGAGTTATTATAAATATATCATTTTTTTTCATTGCATTTATTAAAGCTTTTGTATTATATTCTTTAGATTTCTCACTTTTTATTATATAATTGTTGCAATGGTTTAGCATACTTTTTAATGAAGTAGGTGTCGAACCAAAGTGATAACCTGCCATAACATAATCTAATGAGCCAATAATCTTGTCATTTATATCTATATTACCATTATCATCTAATATATTACATTCCATTCCCAAAAGTATATTAATATTATCGTATTTCATATTTAGATTATCTATTTCTTCTCTCATTTTATAGATATCATTTATTTTAACTCCAAAGCTTATATGCTTATATCCATGGTCTGATATTCCTATAGTTTTTATCCCTTTAGAAATAGCTACCTTAACATTATCTTCTATTGTACCTTTTCCATGGCTATATACTGTATGTGTATGATAATCTGCTAATATTTGCATTTGTTAATCCTCTCCGAGTATTTTTACTTCTTCCTCTAGTATTACTCCAAATTTAGTTTTTACAGTACTCTTAACTACGTACATTAAGTCTAAAAGATCTTTTGCATTTGCATTACCTAGGTTAACAACAAATCCACAATGCTTTTCAGATACTTGAGCTCCTCTTAATGTAAGTCCTCTAAGCCCACTATCATCTATTAATTTACCTGCAAAATATCCTTCAGGTCTTTTAAATGTACTTCCAGCACTTGGTAAACTTAATGGTTGCTTCGTAATTCTTCTTTGTGTAAAATCAGCCATTTTAGCTTTTATTTCATCGTAGTTCCCTTTTTCAAGTTCTATTTCTGCTGATAAAACTACATAATCTGTTTTAGAAAGTATACTTCTTCTATAACCAAATTCCATTTGCTCATTTGTGAATTCTACTATGTTTCCATCTGTATCCATAAGTCTTACAGATTTAACCATATCTTTCATTTCTCCACCATAAGCTCCTGCATTCATAGCTAATGCTCCACCTATTGTTCCTGGTATTCCTGCAGCAAATTCAAATCCCTTTAATTCTGCTCTTAAAACGGCTTTACCTACTATAGAAAGTAATGCTCCTGATTGAACTGTAAGCTTATTCCCTTCTATATTAAATGAATTAAAGTTATCTGATATTTCTATTACTATACCTCTGATACCTCCATCCTTTATTAAAAGGTTTGAACCATTACCAATTACTAGATAAGGAATATTTTCCTTCTTTATTAAAGAAAAAACTCCTCTTAATTGTTCTTCTGTTCTTGGCTTTACTAATATGTCAGCTGGACCACCAACTCTAAAAGAAATATGCTTTCTCATAGGTTCATCCAGTTTTATGTCTTCCTTATCTAATATATTTAATAAATTTTCATATATATATTCTTTATTCATATATTTCCTCCTAGTTTATACTATTTATTCATTATTTATCTATGTTAAACTATATTATTAATTTCGTAATTAATTTCATATATTTAATATAATAATGTATTAAAAAAAAATAACAATATATAAAGAGTTTAAAGTAAATTAAAAAAGCGTTGATATATCTATATCAACGCCGAAATTTCTATCGTACTTTTTCTGTTTTTTTTACTTTTTTATTTAAATAACAGCTGCGATACATAAAAGGAATTATTATTGCACCACCAACTATGTTTCCTAATGTAACTGGAATTAAATTCATAATAAGTTGAGCAATTCCCACATCAGCTCCTAAAGACATTCCCATTGGTATAAAAAACATATTTGCAACACTATGTTCAAATCCACATAAAACAAATAACATAACAGGAAACCAACATGCAAATATTTTAGATACTACATCTTGAGCTGCTGTTGCCATCCATACAGCTAATACAACTAATATATTACAAAGTATACCCTTAAAAAATGCTTCTGAAAAAGTCAATGCAACCTTACTTTCAGTTATTGCAATTGCCTTTGTAGCAGCATCTCCAGTTAGAGTTGATGAATAAAAAACAAGTAAAACTAAAAATAATGACCCTATAAAATTAGCTATATATACTAATCCCCAGTTTCTAAACATTTGACCCATAGATATTTTTTTCTCCATTACTGCTAAAGACATTAAATTGTTACCTGTAAATAATTCTGCTCCACACATAACAACTAGCATAAGTCCAACTGGGAATACTACACCGCCTGCAAATTTTGCTAATCCTGGATCTATTCCTGCGAGAGTTTGGGTAAATATAATGTTACCTAATCCCCCTAAGCCAATAAAAATACCTGCAAGTACTCCTAGCAAAAGACATGGCTTTGTATCAAGTCCAGCCCTTTTTATATTTACATTTACTATAGCTTCTGCTATTTCCCCGGGTGTTAAGAATCTTTTGTCCATAAATCCACCCCCTATTTTTATTTAACAAGCTTATAAAATATTGTAACACTTTTAAGTTATCATTGTTTAATTTAAATTTTGAAATTTTCTAAATTTTTCATTTTTTATAGGTTCTACACCTTATTTATCATTGTTAGAAATTCAATATCTTAATATTATATAATCATTTATACTATATATAATTAATTTATTAACAAAAATACCTTTCTATACATAATTTAACTAAAAACTTATGTTGTTTAATGTATACAAATATTTTTTTTTGATGTATAATTACAAATGTTGTGTCTTTATGCACAAAAATTAAAATGGAATTTTAAAATAAATTATTCTAATTAATATTTAAGGAGGACTTTTATATGTCAGATAAAAAAATGCTTTACCCAGCAGAAATAGCTAAATATACTATTGAAGCTGGTATAAAAAAAGTTAATACACCTGCTAAAAAAGTTTTAGCTTCTGCATTCTTAGCTGGTGCTTATATAGCATTCGGAGCTTTAGGGTCAATTGCAGCTTCTTACAACTTATTAGCAAATCCTGCAACTTATGGATTAGGTAAATTTGTTGCTGGATTAATGTTCCCAGTTGGATTAATAGCTGTTTTAATAGCTGGTGCGGATTTATTTACTGGTAACATACTTGTTACTTTAGCTGCTTTAAAGAAAAGAGTAACTTGGGGACAAGCTTTCAAAAACTGGGCTTTAGTTTGGATAGGTAACTTAATTGGTGGAGCTTTAGTGGCTTGGATGGTAAGCTTCTCAGGAGTATTCGATTGGAGTAATGGTTTATACGGTGGGGTTGTAGTTAAAACTGCAATAGGTAAACTAGGATATAGCTTTATGCCTGCTTTAGTTTCAGGTATATTATGTAACTGGTTAGTTTGTGCTACTGTTTGGATGACTTACGGTGCTAAAGATATATCAGGTAAAGCTTTAACTGGATTCTTCGGTATATTCTTATTTGTATGTGCTGGATTTGAACATAGTGTTGCTAATATGGCATACTTATTCGGTGGTTTATTCGCTAAATCTAACCCAGCATTTTTAGAAGCTGCTCATAAGACTATAGCTGATGCATCTGTTATAAATATACCTAATATATTTGTAAACAACTTATTACCTGTTACAATAGGTAACATAATAGGTGGTGCAGTATTTGTTGCTGGTGTATACTTCTTCATATTTGAAACTAAGAATGAAGCTTCTGAATCAAATAAAGCTGCTTAATATAATTAAATAATTTTTAATATATGTAAATATACAAAGGTTGTTCTATATTCAATAGGCAACCTTTTTTATATCTTCAGTTTTTACCTATTGACTTTATAATGTTTATAATGTTAATATACCTATTTATTACACGTTTTAAGCATTTATATTTATAAAAGGAGGAATTTTCACATTGCACTTGTCATTTTTTAAAGATTTTGCCTATGAAATAGCTATTACAATTGTATACTTAATAAACTTCTTAGCTATATTAAATCTTTTATTTAGGGAAAAACGTAAGACCGAAACTACTATAGCATGGGTTATGATATTAATTATATTACCTGCTGTGGGGTGTATTTTATACTTAGCTGTAGGTCGTGGCATTTCTAAGGATAATATGTTTAAAATAAAGGAAGCTGAAGATAAAATTATAAAGAAAAATATATTAGATACTCAGGTTCGGCTTGAGTATGACCACGAACTAGATTCTAATATAATAGAGCATCGTGATATGATTTATGCCTTAGCTAATTCAAATGATGCTAATTTTACAACTAATAATGACGTAGATATATACCCCGAGTGTAATAGTTTCTTTGACACTCTTTTAGAGGAATTAAAAAATGCTAAGCAATATATAAATATACAATTTTATATATTTAAAGATGATGAAATTGGAAATAAAATAATTGATATTCTTATAGATAAGGTAAAAGAAGGAGTTGAGGTAAGACTTTTATATGATGAGGTCGGAAGTAGATTATTTACTGAAAAATCTGTAATTAAATTAAAAAATTCAGGTGTTAAAGTTGGTGCATTCTTCCCTTCTTTTCTTAAAATTATAAACTTTAACTTAAACTATAGAAATCACCGTAAGATTGTAGTTATAGATGGAGATATAGGATTTATCGGAGGAAATAATATTGGAGATGAATATCTAGGTAAAGACCCTAGATTCGGAAATTGGAGAGATACTCACCTTAAACTTACCGGAGATTGTGTAAGAGATTTAAATATAAGATTTATTCTTGATTGGAGATACACAACTAAAGAAGATTTAGATTTAAATAAGTACTTTAATGAGACATGCCATACCTCTAATTCAAAATCTAAATCTAGTAAAGATATTGGAATACAGATTGTATCTAGTGGACCTGATATTACCGACTTAGATGAAATAAAATATGGATATATTAAAATGATACAAAAGGCAAAAAAATATGTATATATACAAAGTCCATACTTTATCCTAGATCAAACTCTTACTGATACTTTAAAGATAGCTTGCTTATCTGGTGTAGATGTTAGAATTATGATTCCATCTAAGCCAGACCATCCATTTGTATATTGGGCATCTTGTTCATATGCTGGAGAATTATTAAAATTTGGAGCTAAATTATATACTTATGACGAAGGTTCTTTCTTACATGCAAAAACTATAGTAATGGACGACTCCATTTGTTCAATAGGAACTGCCAATATGGATATAAGAAGTTTTGAATTAAACTTTGAAGTAAATGCATTTATTTATTCTTCTGAAATCGCTAAAAAACAAAGATTAATATTTGCAAATGATATATTAAACTCAAAGGAAATTACAGAAGAGATTTATAATTCAAGATCTACTTATATGAGATTTAAAGAATCTATTTCTAGACTTTTATCTCCTGTTTTATAAAAAAATATTATAATTTTTAAAATTCCTAATATAAATACCTATATTAGGAATTTTTTGCTTTAAATTTATTTATACTTTTATATAGTGTTTTTTAATATTTATATACTAAAATATTTCTAAACTAAAATTTAACAGTTAATATAAAACTTTTTCAGTTATTTTTTTGTTTATCGTCATTTTGAAGTGGTTATATATTATAATATACTTATCATAAACTAACCATTTCAATTTCAAACCAAAGCAGACTTTTGTATATTCTTATAAGTCATTCATCTTTTATAAATTTCTTAATTTTACCCAATATTTTATTTTAAATCATAATTCTTACTAGTTAAGTAAAATCAAAGCAATTTTAAAACAAAGGGGGATTTGTATGTGCGATTTTGTTTCACGCAATAAACAGTTATTTGAACAGTTAGATAGTTTTATTGATACACTTGAAACCAAGGAAGGCTCTTTAATACAAGTGCTTCACCATGCTCAAGGTATATTTGGCTATCTACCTCAAGAGGTTCAACTTTATATAGCTAAAAAGCTAAATGTTGCACCATCTAAAGTATATGGAGTTGTAAGTTTTTACTCATACTTTACTACTGAACCTATAGGAAAATATAAAATTAGTGTTTGTCTAGGTACTGTATGTTTTGTAAAAGGTGCAGATAAAATACTTGCTGAATTTGAAGGACAGCTCGGTATAAAATCTGGTGAAACAACTAAAGATCTTAAGTTTAGTCTTGAAGGACTAAGATGTGTAGGAGCTTGTGGATTAGCTCCTGTTGTAGTTGTTAATGGAAAAGTTTACGGAAAGGTAAAACCAGAATCGGTAGGAGAAATATTAAGCCATTATAAGAATTTAGAATTAAATTGCTAAGGGGTGATGAATGATGAATAAAATAGTATCATTTGATCAATTAAAAGATTTAGTCACTGAGTTAAAACCAACTCTTGATTTAAGAGAAAATCATACTAAAGAGAACCTTACAAAACGAGAAATTCTAGTTTGCGGTGGTACTGGCTGTACTTCTGCAGATAGTTTAGACATAATTGAAAATTTAAAATATGAAATAAAATGTGCAGGCCTTGAAAATGAAGTTAAAGTTCACTTAACAGGTTGCTTTGGTTTCTGTGCTAAAGGACCAATAGTTAAAGTTTTTCCTGATAATGTATTCTATATAGAAGTAACGCCTTCTGATGCTAAAGAATTAGTTACTGAGCATATAGTTAATAATAAAGTAGTTGAGAGATTATTATTCGAAGAACCTTCTTTAGATCATAAAAAGGTTGAAAAACACGATGATATGTCTTTCTATAAAAAACAATCAAGGGTTGCCCTTAGAAATTGTGGTCATATAAATCCTGAGAATATTGAAGAATACATAGGTGCTAGTGGGTACGTAGCTTTGGCTAAATGCATTTGCCATTTAAAACCTGAAGATGTTATAGCAGAAGTAAAAACTTCTGGATTAAGAGGTAGAGGTGGAGCAGGATTTCCTACTGGAGTTAAATGGGAATCCTCTTCGCAAACACCTCCCGGACAAAAATATGTTGTATGTAATGCCGATGAAGGTGATCCTGGTGCATTTATGGATAGATCTATACTTGAAGGAGATCCTCATAGTGTATTAGAGGCTATGGCTATATGTGGTTATTCTATTGGAGCTGATACCGGATATATCTATATAAGAGCCGAGTATCCCCTTGCTATTGAAAGATTAAAAATAGCTATTAATCAAGCTGAAGAAGCAGGTTTACTTGGTAAAAACATACTTGGTACAGACTTTAATTTTAAGATTGAATTGAAATACGGTGCTGGAGCTTTTGTTTGTGGTGAAGGTACAGCTCTAATAAATTCAATCGAAGGTAAACGTGGAGAGCCTAGAATGAAAACATTTAGTTCTTCTAAGCGCGGTCTTTGGGATGTTCCAACTTGTTTAAATAATGTTGAAACTTTTGCTAATATACCCGCAATAATTAATAAAGGAGCTTCTTGGTTTACTGAATATGGTACAGAAGATTCTTCTGGTACTAAAGTATTTGCTCTTGGTGGAAAAATTAATAATGTTGGTCTTGTTGAAGTTCCAATGGGAACAACTTTAAGAGAGATAGTATATGAAATAGGCGGCGGTATACCTAATGGTAGAGAATTTAAGGCGGTTCAAACTGGAGGTCCATCTGGTGGATGTATTGCTTCTAAAAATTTAGATACCCCTATAGATTTCAAGTCATTAAGTTCAATAGGTTCTATGATGGGTTCTGGTGGTATGCTTGTCCTTGATGATTCGGACTGTATGGTTGATATATGCAAATTTTTCCTTGAATTTACTGTTGAAGAATCTTGTGGTAAATGTACTCCATGCCGTATAGGAAATAAAAGACTTTTAGAAATTCTTACTAAAATAACAGAAGGTAAAGGTTCAAAAGAAGATTTAGATGATCTAAAAGATTTAGCTAAAACTATTAAAACTACTTCTTTATGCGGTCTTGGTAAATGTGCTCCTAATCCAGTTTTAAGTACACTTGATTGTTTCTATGATGAATATTTAGCTCATGTTGTAGATAAGAAATGTCCATCTGGTAAATGTCAAGCATTGCTAGATTTTGTTATAACAGACGACTGTAAAGGTTGTACTAAATGCTCTAAAGTCTGTCCTGCTGGATGTATTATTGGAAAAGTAAAAGAAAAGCATTCAATAGATATTACTAAGTGCTTAAAATGCGGTGCTTGCATGGATTCATGTAAATTCAAAGCTATAATTAAGCAATAATTTTAGTTTAGGGGGAATATTAATGAGTTTAGTTAATTTAACTATAAATGGTAAATCTGTTTCGGTTCCTAAGGGTACCACTATATTAGAAGCAGCTAAACAAGTAAACATTAAAATACCTAATCTTTGCCACTTGCACATGGATGAAATAAACATGGTTAATCAATGTGCATCTTGTCGTGTATGTATGGTAAGTTCTGGAAGAGGGTTAGTGCCAGCTTGCGGTACTCTTGTCAAAGAAGGTATGGAAGTTAAAACTAATACTATAGAAGCTCTAAAAGCTCGTAAAAATGTTGTTGAATTATTATTATCTGACCATCCTAAAGATTGCTTATCTTGTGATAAGAACGGACACTGTGAATTACAAAATATAGCATCTGACTTAGGTGTAAGAGATATAAAATTTAATGGTGAGAAGTCTTATGCTCCTATGGATACCTCTTCAAAATCAATAGTAAAAGATTATAATAAATGTATTTTATGTAGAAGATGTGAAACAATGTGTAATGAAATCCAAACTGTAGGTGTTCTTTCTGGAGTTAACCGTGGTTTTAATACACAAGTTGGAACATTCTTTAATACTGAATTATGCAATACTGAATGTACATTCTGTGGTCAATGTATAGCAGTCTGTCCAACAGGTGCTTTAACTGAAGTAAATAATATTCCTACTGTATGGGATATATCAAATCAAAATAAGAAAACTGTAGTTGTTCAAGTAGCTCCTGCTGTAAGAGTTGCTATTGGTGAAGAATTTGGATTAGAGCCTGGTTCTATATCTACAGGAAAGATGGTTTCCGCTATAAAATCTCTAGGATTTAAACATGTATTTGACACTAATTTTTCAGCCGACCTTACAATTTTAGAAGAAGCTTCTGAGTTTTTACATCGATTTAAAGAAAATCATAAACTTCCAATATTAACAAGCTGTTGTCCTGCTTGGGTAAACTTTATTGAACACAATTATCCTAATCTTCTAAACTTAACTTCTAGTTGTAAATCTCCTCAAGAAATGTTTGGATCTATAGCTAAAAATTACTATGGTCCTAAAATATTAAATATAAATCCAGAAGATATGTATGTAGTATCTATAATGCCTTGTGTAGCTAAAAAATATGAATGCGCAAGATATGAACTAGGTCAAGAAGATTCTCTTGATGTAGATATAGTTATTACTACTAGAGAATTAGCAAAGATGATAAAAGAGGCCGGTATAGATTTAGCTAACCTCGAAGAAGATGAATTTGATAGCCCTCTAGGTCAATCTAGTGGTGCTGCTGATTTATTTGGAACTTCTGGTGGTGTTTTAGAAGCTGCTCTTCGTACTGCATATGAATGGGCAACAGATAAAAAATTAACTGATGTTAATTTTACTTCTGTTAGAGGATTAGAAGGTATAAAAGAAGCTAGTATAGATATTGACGGCACAATAGTAAATGTATGTGTAGCTAATAGTCTTGGAAATGCTAGAAAAATTATGGATGAGGTTGCTCTTGGCAATTCTAAGTATCATATTATAGAAGTAATGGCTTGTCCTGGAGGATGTATAGGTGGCGCTGGTCAGCCATATCACTATGGAAATTATGATATAGTGAAAAAACGTTCTGATGGATTATATAATATAGATAGCAATAAAAACCTTCGTAAATCTCATGAAAACCCTTCTATAATTGCTTTATATAAAGAATTTTTAGAGAAACCTTATAGCGAGATTGCTCATAAGTATCTTCATACTTACTATTTTGACAAAAGCTTAGTATATGAAAAGTCTGACTCATGTGATTGTAATAAATTAGCAGAATCTACTTGCGAATAATCTAAAATTATTTATATAAAAAAGGATTGGCTAATACCAATCCTTTTTTATTATTTAGCATCTATTAAATTAGATAGTTTTTTTGTAAACTCTTGAGCTGCATCATATCCCATACCTTTTTGTCTAAAGTTCATAGCCGCTACCTCAAGTATCATAGCTGTATTTCTACCAGGCTTAACTGGTACAACTAATTTTTCAACTTTTATCCCTAATATTTCTTCATACTCTTTATCTAATCCAAGTCTATCATAATATTTACCTTCATCCCATCCTTCTAGATGAACGACTAAATCTATTGTCTTAGAATTCTTAACTGCTCCTACCCCATATAAGCTTCTTACATCTATTATTCCTATACCTCTTATTTCTAAGAAATGTTTAAGAAGTTCAGGAGATCTACCAGAAAGTATGCTCTCATCTAGCTTTCTTATTTCTACAGCATCATCAGCGATTAATCTATGACCTCTTTGGATTAATTCCAATGCTGTTTCTGATTTACCTATGCTACTCTCACCCTTTATTAATACTCCGATTCCATATACATCCACTAAAACCCCATGTAAGGTTGTGTAGGGAGCCAACCTATCATCTAGATAATTTGATAGCCTATTTATAAGCCTTGTAGTGTTTCTTTGTGTACTTAACACTACTCTATTATATTTTTTTGCATACTTTATAACATCCGGTTTTACCTCTAATTCCCTAGATACTATTAATGCAGGAATTTCATATGAGAAAAATTTATCTAAAACATTTTCTCTTGTTTCATCATCGATATAACTAAAAAAATTATATTCTGTCTTACCTACTATTTGTATTCTGTCATGTGCAAAGTATTCGAAATACCCAGCAAATTGTAATCCTGGTCTATTTATATCCTGAGAATATACATAGTAGTCCTTATTTTCAGGCATATAAACCACTTCTAAATCTAAATCTCTTATTATATCTTTTATTGATACTTTATCGATTAAATTCATACTCTTTATCCCTTTCTGAAAAATTCCCTTTGCTCATTTCACTCAAGTAATTAGCCCACACGTGGCTCAAACGACCTACAAATCAGGCCTGTTGCTCAAGGTAATCGGTAGGAAATTATAGTTTCCTACTGTTTAAAGAAGTTATACACACTCTCGCAAGAAGCTTTATTCATCCCCTCTACTTCTAATAGTTCTTCAAAAGTAGCACTTTTTATAGCTTCTATATCTTTAAAGTGACTTAATAATGCTTTTTTTCTTTTTTCTCCTATTCCTTGTATATCATCTAATACTGATTTTGTCAAAGCTTTGTTTCTTAGACTTCTATGGTATGTTATAGCATAATTATGAACTTCTTCTTGAATACTCGCGACAAATCTATACAAATTAGACGTTTTATCTAATTCAATCTCCTTTTCCTGGGAAATTAATCCCTTTGTTCTATGTTTATCATCTTTATACATCCCCCATAGAGGAATTTCTACATTATATAAATTTAAAACTTTTTTAACAGAGCTTACTTGACCTTTTCCTCCATCTAATAATATTAAATCTGGTAAATTTCCATATTTTAATCTTCTTTCTACTATTTCTGCCATGGAATCATAATCATTTGGACCTATGACAGTTTTTATCTTGTATCTACGATATTCCTTTTTGTCTTTTTTTCCATTAGTAAATACAACCATAGACCCTATTGAGTCAACTCCTTGTATGTTAGAAATATCAAATGATTCTATTCTATTCGGTACATTTTCTAAATCTAGTATTTGCTTTAATTCTTCTAGCGCACCCATGCTTTTTTCATATTTTCTCTTATTCATATCAGAGAATTTTTCTAAATACTCTACTGCATTTTTTCTTACCATTTCAACAAGATTTTTCTTTTCCCCTTTTTGCGGTACCCTTATTATTACCTTTTGACCTTTTTTAGAAGACAGCCATTCTTCTAATATGAAACTATCTTCTATTTCATATTCTACTATTAATTCCTTTGGTATATATTCTTGTTCCATATAGAATTGCTTAACAAATGATCCTAAGATAGACTCTCTCGAGCTATCCATTACACCTTCTAATATAAAGTGTTCTCTACCTACTATTTTCCCATTTCTAACAAAGAATACTTGGACACAAGCTTCATCATGAGCTCTAGCCATAGCAATTACATCTTGGTTTAAATCTGATGTAGTTGCATCTATCTTTTGTTTTTGCATCATATCTTCTAGACTTCTAATTTTATCTCTATACATAGCTGCATCTTCAAAATTAAAATCTATAGCACATTTATTCATCTTTTCTTTTAATAATTCTATTAATTTTTCTTCTTTTCCAGATAAAAACAATATTATCTCTTCTATCATTTTATCGTATTCTTCTTTTGTAACAGTTCCTGTACATGGACCAACACATTTTTTTATATGCATGTTTAAACATGGTCTTACTTTGTTTTTTACAGCTCTATCTATATCTATATTACAAGTCCTTATTGGATAGGTGTTTCTTATTATTTCTAATGTATCATTAACTGCTGTTGTATTTGTATATGGCCCAAAATATCTAGCCTTATCTTTTAGTACTCTTCTAACTTTTAGTACTCTAGGAAAGTCTTCATTAGTAGTTACCTTAATATATGGGTATGTTTTATCATCTCTTAGTAAAACATTATACTTTGGCCTATATTGCTTAATTAAATTACATTCTAATATCAGTGCTTCTAATTCCGAATCTGTTATAATGTATTCAAATTTATATATATTTTTAACCATAGACTTTACTTTTGAAGAATGATTTTTCGATGACTGAAAGTATTGCCTTACTCTATTTTTTAAAGATATGGCTTTTCCTACATATATAATATTATCAAATTTATCTTTCATTAAATACACACCCGGCTCAGCTGGAAGCTTCTTTAAATGATCCTGTATGTCAAACAATTTATTACCTCCGACATTTATATTTTCATACTAAAATTATACCCTAAAAGAATAAATTATTCCCATAGATAATTTTATTTAAAAAATAAGTGTAGATATAATACAGTCAGAACTGATTTATATCTACACTTTAGTTTGTGGACAAACCGCTTTAATTAATATATTTACTTTAAACAAATTTCAAATCATTTATTATAAAACTATTTAAGGGATATCATAAATTTAAACTTTTTAATTTATTTTACTTAGAAGCTCCTCTTCCACCATTTACTTGTAGGAAGAATGTAGACGCTTGACTATAGTTGTGTATTTCTTTACTATCTTTATATTTATCAACATAGTCAGAATCCAATAAACATCTATCTATTTGACCATCTTCATATAAGTTAACTGATGCACCAGTCTCTTTAACTACTTTAGTGTTTATAGTATCTAATTTTATTATATTTTTATTCCAATATCCAGGGTTTTTAGTCATAGTATATTGATCTTCTGTTTTCCAAGAAGTTAATGTAAATGGTCCATTGTATAATTGAGCATCTGCTGTAGTACCATATTTTTCTCCTTTAGCCTCAACAAATTTTTGATTTTGAGGGAAGAATACTTGGAATGATACTAACTCAGGGAAATAAGAAACTTTTCTATTTAATTTAACTTCTAAAGTATGATCATCAATAGCTTTAACTCCTACATTTTCTGAGCCTTTATCAGCTGCTTCTGGTGCCCCTGCTATATCATTCATTATGTATCCATACTCAGATGCTGTTTCAGGGTTTAATGTTCTCTTCCAAGAATACTCAAAGTCCTTAGCTGTTACAGGTTCTCCATTTGACCACTTAGAATCCTTTCTTAATTTAAATGTCCAAGTTAATCCATCTTCAGAAACTTTCCAAGACTCTGCTACTCCTGGCTCAACTTTACCATCTTTATCTATTCTAGTTAAACCTTCCATAGTATTATTCATAACTGTAAAAGATGAAACGTCTGTTGCTTTACTTGGATCCATTGTAGGTATATCTGAAGTTATATCTAAATTAAGAACTTTTTTAGGCTTATCTACATCTGCATATCTATAATCATAGTCAGCTCCCCAAGAGTAATTTATTATTCCTGAAACATAAGGTTTTTCTAAATAAGTTCTTCCTTTTTGTTGTAATGGTGCTAAAAATCCATCTTCTAGCATAAGTTTTTCAGCTTCTGAGTATTTTTTATAAGCATCAGCATTATTATCTGCCTTTGTAGCTTCATCTACCAACTTGTTAAATTCATCACTTTTATACCCAGTTTGATTAGCAAATTGATTTCCGCTTTTCATTGTTATTAAGAATGTCAATGGATCTGGATAGTCTGCTCCCCATCCTGAATAAGCTAAATCAAAATTTCCAGCAGTTTCTTCTGCTAGCTTTTGCTTAAATGGAAGGTTTTTAACTTCTACAGTTAATCCTTCTAATGCGTCATTTAATTCTCCTTGAATAAACTCTCCTGTTCTTTTTCCTGAGTCATGATCAAATGTTAATAATTCAAGTTTAACTGTATCAAATCCAACTTCTTCTTTTGCTTTTTTCCAAGCTTCCTTAGCTTTTTCTTCGTCATATGCCATTCCCATACCTTTAGTATACTCTGCATAATCTTTTCCGTTATCAAAGGCTACGTTAGATGATGTGAATGTATTTGTCGCTGTTGAACCATTATTTAATATAACATCACATAAAGCTTGCTTATCTATAGCCATAGCTATAGCATTTCTTGCATTCTTATTTGCAAGAACCTCTTCTGAAGTAGCTTCTCCTCCATCTTTACTACTACTACATCCAACAAGTAAGCTTGAACTTACTAGAGCTATCGTTGCTAATGCAGATATTTTTCTTTTTAAAAACATAACAATCACCCTCCCATATACCTTTTTATAAATAAACTCATATGTTTAAAATTTATTATATAACATATTGAGTTAAAAATCATTTGTTTTTTTAAATTTTCTGATTTTTTAATTAAAAAATTTTTTTATACAAAAATATTAATTTAAACTTGAAAATACTTTATTATGGTACTACAATTAGAATAATAAATAATTTCGAAAGGTGGTCAAATATGAAAAATATATTACATCTTCTTGCAATTGATGCTATTGTTAGTATATTATATTCAATTATCAACAATTTTAGTGCATATTCATTTCTAAATTGCGCATTTATTGTAGGAATGGTCTATTTCCTTTTCGGATTATTGTGTTTCGTTTGGGAAAAAGGCTTCTTTAATATTACACTTTTCTCTTTTAATAAGATAAGTCAACAATTTCAAAGAAGAAAAGGAATATTATCAGAGGATAATAATATAACAATTGAAGATTATATCTGTAGACAAAATAGCTTTCATCTTACAAATAGTTTATTAATATCAGGTCTATTAATATCAATCTCTTCTATTGGTATAAGTTTTATTATCATATCATAAGCATATAAAACTATATAAGTTATTATTCTCAGAGTTTATATCACTCAAAATTCGTGGTTTTGATTAAAAAATAAAAAAAGGGGGGGATAGCGGTGTTTCGCTATATAATGAAACGTATTGCATATATGTTTGTCACTTTATTTGTAGTTATATCAGTTACTTTTTTCCTAGTAAGGCTTCTTCCAGGTAGTCCATTTAATGAACAAAAGTTAAATCCTCAACAAATTGCTAGATTGGAAGCTACTTATGGTTTAGATGATCCTGTTCCTGTTCAATATGTAAGATACTTAACAGGTGTATTTAAAGGCGATCTTGGTACTTCTTTTAAGCAAGCTAATAAAAAAGTAGAAGATATTATAGCTATTCGTATAGGTCCTTCTGCTTTACTTGGAGCCCAATCTTTAATTTTAGGTACTTTCGTAGGATTAACTCTTGGAATTATTGCAGCACTTAAAAGAAATACTATTTGGGATTATACTTGTACCATAATTTCAGTAATAGGAGTTTCTGTCCCATCTTTTGTATTTGCGGCCACACTCCAATTATATGTTGCAAGTAAATTTAAATTACTACCTATAACTTGGGGAGTTCCTCTAGGTTCAGATTTTAGATATGTTTGGACTATACTTCCATCAATTGCACTTTCATTCTTTACAATATCAAGTGTAGCTCGTTTTACTAGAACAGAGCTTGTTGAAGTATTAAATTCTGACTACATAGTTACAGCAAAGGCAAAAGGATTAAAACGCTCTACAGTTATTTTAAAACATGCTCTTAGAAATGCATTAATACCTGTCATAACTGTTTTAGGACCTTTAGCTGCAGGCCTACTTACTGGTTCTTTAGTCGTAGAAAAAGTTTTTGCTGTTCCTGGTATAGGTGACTTATTAGTTAATGCTATAACTACTAATGATTTATTTATAATTTCAGGAGTCGCTATACTTTATAGTGCTTTCTATATAGCAGTTATACTAATAGTTGATGTCCTTTATGGCATAATAGATCCAAGAATTCGTTTGGCAGGAGGTAAATAAAATGGTTGATAAAGTAATAATTGATGGTCAAGAAGTAGAATTAACAGCAGATTTATTTGAGCCTACCCCTGTTCAAGCAGGAGATAATGAGGCCATTACTAGAGAAAGTCTTACTTTCTGGCAAGATGCTAGAAAAAGATTATTTAAAAATAAAGGAGCTGTAGTAGGATTAGTCATCCTTATAAGTATAGTTTTAATGGCTATATTTGCTCCTATGTTTTCTAAATATGATTATAAATCTCAGAATTTAAGACATGTTAAAATTCCACCTAAAATGCCTATAGTATCTTCTTTAGGTATAATGAATGGTAAAGATTCAAATGGCGTTGATGTATATGCCCAAAAAGATATAAAAGATAATTATTTATTTGGTACAGATGCACTTGGACGTGATATATGGACTCGTACGTGGACTGGTGCTAGGGTTTCTTTATTCATAGCAATTTTAGCAGCTGTGTTTGATTTACTTATAGGCGTTACTTATGGAGGTATATCTGCTTACTATGGTGGAAAAGTAGATATTGTGATGCAGCGTATAATTGAAATAATTACAGGTATTCCTCAATTAGTTATTGTTACTCTTTTTATAATGGTGTTTGAACCAGGTATAGTTTCTATCTCTTTAGCAATGGCTGTATCTGGATGGACTGGTATGGCTAGGGTTGTTCGTTCACATGTACTTAGACTTAAAAACCAAGAATTTGTATTAGCTTCTAAAACTTTAGGTTCTTCTGACTTTAGGCTAATTCTTAAGCATCTTTTCCCTAACGTTATAGGCCCAATTGTGGTAATGATTATGTTCTCACTACCTCAAGCAATATTTTATGAGGCATTTTTAAGCTTTATAGGATTAGGACTACAACCACCAGATGCATCACTTGGTGTACTAATAAACGAAGGATTCAAGGCATTACAAAACTATCCATATATGATGTTCATACCATCTATTGTAGTATGTTCATTAATATTTGCTCTTAACTTATTAGCTGATGGTTTAAGAGATGCAGTTGACCCTAAGATGCGTAATCAATAATTAGTAAGGGAGATGAGGAAATTGGAAAAATTATTAGAAGTTAAAAACTTATGTGTTAATTTCAACACTTATGGTGGTGAAGTTCAAGCCGTTAGAGGTGTCACATTTGATTTACATAAAGGCGAAACTTTAGCCATAGTTGGAGAATCTGGATCAGGTAAATCTGTTGCTTGTAAAACTATAATGAGAATTTTATCTGCAAATGGTTATATAAAAGACGGTGAAATATTATTTGATGGAAAAGATTTAACTAAACTTAGTGAAAGTGAAATGGAGAAATTAAGAGGTAAGGATATTGCAATGATATTCCAAGACCCTATGACTTCTCTAAATCCTACTATGACTATAGGAAAGCAAATAATGGAAGGTATTGTTAAACATCAGGGACTTAGTAAAGAAGAAGCTAAAGCTAAAGCTATAGAACTTATAGACTTAGTTGGTATATCTGAACCTGAAAAAAGATTTAAACAATATCCTCACCAGTTTTCTGGTGGTATGAGACAACGTATAGTAATAGCTATATCTTTAGCTTGTAACCCTAAAGTATTAATAGCAGATGAGCCAACTACTGCCCTAGATGTTACTATACAAGCTCAAATATTAGAACTTATGAAAGCCCTTCAAGAAAAAACTGAAGCTGCTCTTATATTTATAACTCACGACCTTGGAGTTGTTGCTAATATGGCTGATAGAGTTGCAGTTATGTATGCTGGTAAAATTGTAGAGTATGGAACATCTAAAGATATATTCTATAATCCTCAACATCCATATACTTGGGGTCTTTTAGGATCAATGCCAACTCTAGATATCGGAGATAATGATTTATATAATATACCTGGAACTCCTCCAGATTTAATGCATCCTCCTAAAGGTGATGCCTTTGCACTTCGTAGTGATTATGCACTTAAAATAGATCATATAGCTGAGCCACCTATGTTTAAAGTTTCTGATACTCACTATGCTGCTACTTGGCTTTTACATCCTTTAGCTAAGAAAACAGAAAGTCCTATCAATGTATCAAGAAAAGAGGTGTCTTTAGATGAGTAGAAATAAATTACTTGAAGTTAAAAATTTAAAACAATATTTTAAAATTGATAGAAATACTACTGTTAAAGCAGTTGATAATGTAAGTTTTCATATATATGAAGGTGAAACTTTTGGATTAGTTGGTGAATCAGGTTCAGGAAAATCTACTACAGGTAGAACTATAATTCGTCTTTATGACCCAACTGACGGAGAAGTTATATTTGACGGAAAAAATATATCCTCTAAAAAATTAAAAAAAGGTGAAAAAAATCATGTAAATAAAAATATGCAAATGATTTTTCAGGACCCTATGGCTTGTCTAAATCCTCGTATGACTGTCAGTGATATAATTGCTGAAGGGTTAGATATTCATGGTCTCTGTAAAAGTAAAGAAGAAAGAAGAGAAAAAGTTTATGAGCTTTTAAGAACTGTGGGTCTTAACGAACAACATGCTAGTAGATATCCTCATGAATTTTCTGGTGGCCAAAGGCAACGTATTGGTATTGCTCGTGCTTTAGCTATAGAACCAAAGTTTATAATTGCTGATGAGCCTATATCTGCACTTGATGTATCTATCCAAGCACAAGTTGTTAATCTTCTTAGAAAGTTACAAAAAGAAAATGGTCTTACTTATTTATTTATCGCTCATGACCTTTCAATGGTTAAATATATAAGCGATAGAATAGGTGTTATGCATCGTGGTAAATTAGTAGAATTAACTACTGCTGATGAATTATATGAACATCCTCTTCATCCATATACTAAGTCATTACTATCAGCTATACCTCTTCCTGATCCTGATTATGAAAAGGATAGAGTTCGTATTAAGTATGACCCTAATATGCATGATTATTCTAAAGAAAGTCCTCAGTGGGTTGAAATAAGACCAGGTCATTTCATATATGCTTCTACGTCAGAATTAGTTGAGTATGAAAAGGAATTAGTTGCAAACGGAAATACTATTTAGAGTTAAAATTTAACTATATATAAAAAAGACTATCTCAAAATAAGAAGTAGTCTTTTTTATTTCTGGATATTTTATTCAAAATATTTTTTTAAGAACATTCCTGTATATGAACCTTCTACTTGTGATACTTCTTTTGGAGTTCCTGTTGCTACTATTTCTCCACCCCTGTATCCACCTTCTGGTCCTAAATCGATTATATAGTCGCATGTTTTTATAACATCTAGATTGTGCTCTATTACTATGATACTATTTCCTGTATCAGCTAATCTTTGTAATACATGAATTAACTTATCTACATCTGCCATATGTAAACCTGTTGTCGGTTCATCTAAGATGTATAAAGTTTTTCCTGTTGGTCTTTTACTTAATTCTGTAGCTAATTTAATTCTTTGGGCTTCTCCTCCTGATAACTGAGTTGAAGGCTGTCCTAGTTTAATATATGAAAGACCTACATCTATTAAAGTATCTAATTTTCTTTTTATATTAGGTATATTTTCAAAGAATTTAACTGCTTCTTCTACGTTCATATCTAGTATATCTGAAATAGTTTTGTCCTTATACTTAACTTGTAAAGTTTCTCTGTTATACCTTTCTCCTTTACAAACTTCACAAGGAACATAAACATCTGGTAAAAAGTGCATTTCTATTTTGATTATACCATCACCCTTACAAGCTTCACATCTTCCACCTTTAACATTAAAACTAAATCTTCCTTTTTTATATCCTCTAGCTTTTGCCTCATTAGTTGCTGCAAATAAATCTCTTATCATATCAAATACTCCAGTATAAGTAGCTGGGTTTGAACGAGGAGTTCTACCTATTGGGCTTTGATCTATATTTATTATTTTATCTATATTTTCAATTCCTTTTATTTCCTTATGTTTACCAGGTCTTTCTCTAAGTCTATTTATTTTACCTGCTATACCTTTATATAATATATCATTTATTAATGTACTTTTTCCTGAACCTGACACACCTGTTATACAAGTGAATTTACCTAGAGGGAATTTTACACTTAAATTATTTAAGTTATTTTCGCTAGCTTTAACTATCTCTATAAATTGTCCATTACCTTCTCTAGTTTGTTCAGGTATTAAAATTTGCTTTTTACCACTTAAATATTGACCTGTTATTGAGTCTTCATCTTCTAATATTTCTTCTAAAGTTCCTTGTGCAACTATTTCTCCACCATGAACTCCAGCTCCAGGACCAATGTCTACTACATAATCAGCTTCTCTCATAGTATCTTCATCATGTTCTACAACTATAAGAGTATTTCCTATATCAGTTAAATGTCTTAAAGTTCCTATAAGTCTATCATTATCTCTTTGATGTAGACCTATACTTGGCTCATCAAGAACATATAATACTCCAACAAGAGCTGATCCTATTTGAGTCGCAAGTCTTATACGTTGAGCTTCTCCACCAGATAATGTTCCTGCTTTTCTTGATAGATTCAAATAATCTAGCCCAACATCTCTTAAAAATGATGCTCTTCCTTTTATTTCTTTTAGTATTTCATGAGCTATAAATTTTTGTTTTTCAGTTAAATCTATATTTTCCATAAATGCTATAAGATCATTAACAGAAAAATCTGTTACATCCATTATATTCTTTCCATCTACTAATACAGATAGTACTTCTTTTTTAAGTCTTGCTCCCTTACATTTTGGACAAGGTGTTTCTGCCATATATTCTTCTATTTTTTCTCTAGAATATTCAGAATTTGTTTCTCTATATCTTCTTTCTAAATTTACTATTACACCTTCAAATGGCGCTTTATACTCTCTTCTTCCTCCAAATTTAGATTCAAATATAAATTCGACCATAACATTATCTTTTCCATAAAGCAGTTCTTGAATGAAGTCTTCTGGTAAATCCTTAAATGGAGTATTTATAGATACACCAAATTTATCAGCTAAACTTTGTACCATTTTGCTATAGTATGTATCATCATTTGCTCCAACTGAACCCCAGGCAGCTATTGCACCTTGTTTAATAGATAAATCTTTATTTGGAACAACTAAATCAGGATCGACTTCTCTACTTTCTCCAAGGCCATTACAAGTATCACATGCTCCAAATGGACTATTAAACGAGAACATTCTAGGAGATAACTCTTCAATACCTATACCATGTTCTGGACAAGCAAATTTAGTTGAATAAAGTATTTCTTCTCCATCTATTATTTGAGCTATTACAAGTCCATCCGATAACTTTATAGCTGTTTCTATAGAGTCTGCAAGTCTAGCTTCTATACCATCTTTTATTACTATTCTATCTACGACAACTTCTATACTGTGTTTTTTGTTTTTGCTTAACTCTATATCATCAGTAACTTCGTAATTTTCTCCATTTACTCTAACCCTTACGAAACCCTCTTTTTTTATATTGTCTAATACTTTTTTGTGAGTTCCTTTTTGACCTCTGATTACAGGCGATAATATTTGAAGTTTTGTTCTTTCTGGGAAATCCATCATTTTATCTACTATTTCTTGGACTGTCATTTGGCTTATTTTTTCTCCACAAACAGGACAATGTACTTCCCCTACTCTTGCGAATAATAGTCTTAAATAGTCATATATTTCTGTAACTGTACCTACTGTAGAACGAGGATTTTTAGAAGTAGTTTTTTGATCTATTGATATAGCTGGTGATAATCCTTCTATATATTCTACATTTGGCTTTTCCATTTGTCCTAAGAATTGTCTAGCATATGCAGATAAACTTTCCACATACCTTCTCTGACCTTCTGCATATATAGTATCAAAAGCTAAAGAAGATTTACCAGATCCCGATAATCCTGTAAAAACTATAAATTTATTTCTAGGAAGCTCTAAATTTACATTTTTTAAGTTGTGCTCTTTAGCACCTTTTATTATGATTTTATCTTCCATTTATTCTTGCATCCTTTCCTCTAGCTGTTTTATTTTGTCTCTAAGTTCAGCTGCCCTTTCAAATTGTAGATTTTGCGCAGCTTCCATCATTTCAGCTTGTAAGCTAGCTATATTTTTCTTAATTTCTTCTATATCATCACTTTCTTTAATTCCATAGATTACTTCTTCGTCTGCAACAACAGTTGCTTCTATAGCATCCCTTACACTCTTTTTAATAGTAGTCGGTGTTATTCCGTGTTCTTCATTATATAGAGTTTGTATTTCTCTTCTTCTTTTCGTTTCTTCTATTGCACTTTCCATAGATCTTGTTATTTTATCAGCATACATTATAACTTTACCTTCTGAGTTTCTGGCAGCTCTACCTACAGTTTGTATTAAAGATGTTTCTGAACGTAAGAATCCTTCTTTATCTGCATCTAGTATTGCTACAAGAGAAACTTCAGGTATATCTAGACCTTCTCTAAGTAAATTTATACCTACTAGTACATCAAATTTACCTAGTCTCAAGTCTCTTATTATCTCTACTCTCTCTAATGTATCTATATCTGAGTGTAAATATTTTACCTTTATACCTATTTCTTTTAAGTAATTAGTTAAATCTTCACTCATTTTTTTAGTTAAAGTCGTTATTAATACTCTTTCTTTCTTTTTAATTATTTGATTTATTTCACCTACTAAATTATCTATTTGATTATTTATAGGCCTAACTTCAATTATAGGATCTAATAATCCTGTTGGTCTTATTATTTGTTCTGCTATTGTAGTTGAATGTTCAATTTCATAAGGACCAGGCGTTGCTGTTACGAACAGAATTTGATTAATATTTTCTTCAAACTCACTAAAGTTTAATGGTCTATTATCATATGCTGAAGGTAATCTAAATCCATTATCTATAAGTGAGCCTTTTCTTGATTTATCCCCTGCATACATTCCCCTAACTTGAGGTATAGTTACATGAGACTCATCAACTATTATTAAATAATCATCTGGGAAAAAGTCCATTAATGTATATGGCTTTTCTCCAGGCTCTCTACCTGTTATATGTCTTGAATAGTTTTCTATTCCCTGGCAGAATCCTATTTCTTTTAGCATTTCTATATCATATCTAGTTCTTTGATCTATTCTTTGAGCCTCTAGTAATTTATCATTTTCTTTAAAATAATTTATTCTATCTTCTAACTCTTTTTCTATTTGGGTAACTGCATTTTCTACTCTTTCTGGAGTTGTTACATAGTGAGATGCAGGGAATATTACAACGTGATTTCTAACTCCTGCTATTTTACCTGTAACATAATCTATTTCCGTTATTCTATCTATTTCATCTCCAAAAAATTCAATTCTTATTGCCCTTTCATCGTTACTAGCTGGAAATATTTCTAATATATCTCCTCTAACTCTAAATGTACCCCTTGTAAAATTTATATCATTTCTTTCATATTGTATCTCAATTAATTGTTTAATAATATCGTCTCTATCTTTTTCCATTCCTGGCCTTAAAGATACCATAAGTTTTTTATAATCTTCTGGATCCCCTAAACCGTATATACATGATACTGATGATATTATTATTACATCTTCTCTTTCTAAAATTGATGCTGTTGCTGAATGCCTTAATTTATCTATTTCATCATTTATACTTGCATCTTTCTCAATATATGTATCACTATGTGCAACGTAAGCTTCTGGTTGATAGTAATCATAATAACTTACAAAATATTCAACCGCATTATTTGGGAAAAATTCTTTAAACTCACCATATAGCTGTGCTGCTAATGTCTTATTGTGAGCTAGTATTAATGTAGGTTTTTTAACTTCTTGTATAATATTAGCCATTGTAAAAGTTTTTCCCGATCCAGTAACCCCTAATACTGTTGAAAACTTCTCATCATTATTTATAGCCGTGACAATTGATTTTATAGCTTGGGGTTGGTCTCCCGTTGGTTTAAAATCTGATTTTAAGTCAAAATCCAAAACTCTCACTCCTTTTTCGAACATTCGTTCCTTATAAATATCATTATACCATATCTCTTATGTATTTAAATGTTTTTAATCATATAATTCTTAAATAATTTTTATATCAATTTTTCTTATATTTAATAAAATATTTTTACATATTTTACCCAATATATTATAATTTGAACCCCATTTATTTTATATAAAGTATAAAAAATAAGACCTCTATGGGGGATAGAGGTCTTATAAAATGGGGGAGATTGAGTAATTCATTTGTTTCTATTAAGTTTTACATTATAATTATTTCCACATATATAAAAAATATACATCAGATTCAAAATTTATTAAATTTAAATCCAATGTATATTTTCATAAATAATATTATATTAAATTTTACAAAACCATATTAATATTTATTAATCTTATTGATAAGTCACTTCTGTTCTTGGGTATAATGTTGTTCCCCAAATTGAAACATTTATATTGTTTGTTAATGGCATGTTCTGTTCATCAACTACCGTTCTCCACCATTCCCAAGCAAGACCTGTACACTCTCTAGCTGAAACTTTTATATTTTTTACATTAGGTTTAAGGGGTATAACTGTAGAGAAATGAGCTGTTCTATCTCTATAGTTTCCATCCCATGTCTTATGAGTTAATATTTCTTTACCGTCCTTATCGTATGTAACTTCATCCCATGATACACAGAACTGAGCAACATATGCTCCACTATGGTCAAGATTTATTCTTCCTTTAGAGTATTCTGTAGAAGTAGTTTCTATATAATCAGTCTTATTATGAACAGCAGCTACTGAATTATCTTTTAAGAATATACTTGTATATGAAATTGGATATGCTGGGTTCTTTAAACTAAACTCTGCATTTTCCTTAAGCACACTTCTTATTTCATCAAAGTCTTTTGTTATAATCTTGTTGTGCTCTTTAGCATCTCCACCTAATACTACAGCTGTAAATGAACTATTTTCAAATATATCTTTGTACTCTTGTTTAGATTCTACATTATTATTCTTTATTAAGGCTTTGAATGCAGATTGTACATCTTTACTCTTTGATGTTGTCTCTAATTTTACATATATAGTTCTACCATATGCTACATTAGATACCATAAGAGGTGGTGTATCATTACTTACACCTTTTCTTGTTAATTCTTTGAAAGTTACACTTTGATCAAAAAGATCTGCAGGATTATTTGGTAATTGCGCACTTACAGTGTAAAAAATTTGCTTATATGCAGCAACCATAACCTTCTTTTCTCCATTTGCAATAGCATTAAAATCTATTCCTAATGAATTATCTATAAGCTTTGCATTAACATTTAACGCACCTGCTATTTGAGATTTGCTATATACCATAGATTCTAAATATTGTGTTCTTGCTGGTAAAGTATGCGTTGATGAATTTTTTTCACTCCAATTAGATACTAATTCATCTACAGCTCCAGATACATTACCATATGTAGGATTGTCTACTTTTATTGTATTTTCTTTCTTCATACCAGGCAAATCTATACTTATATTTATAGGTTCTCTTTTACACATTAATAAGCTTGGTCTATTCTCTACAAAAGAGTTATCTGCAAGTTGTAATGCTCCTGGGTATGTACGGTCTGTAACTGAGTCTATTATAGAAATATCTACTGGTGATGTTGTAAGAGACTTTTTCTTTCTCTCAATCACTGTAAATTTTCCATTAGATTCTACTCCTTCTCTTGGAACTACATTTTCTATGCTGTCACCGTTTGTAGCTAGAACCTCGTTTCTATTATACTTTAAGTTAGCTATACCATCGTTAATTTCATCTTTATTGAGATCACTAGATGTTTGGGCAAAGCTTAAAGACATTTGCGTACCCATAGTCAACATAACTGTAAGGCATAATAATTTTTTTATCCTTTGAATTTGTTTTGTATTTCTCATAAAAATACCCCCTCTCTATTATAATCTTACGGACAGATTATAATAAGGTTGATAAGATTTGAGTCCATTTATTAAGGATTTAAGTCCACTTATTAAGTTAATATCAATATATTTTTGCACATAAAAAAGATTACGTGGCTACGTCTTACTCTCCCAGGCAGTTGCCCACCAAGTACCATCAGCGCTAAAGAGCTTAACTTCTGTGTTCGGAATGGGAACAGGTGTATCCTCTTTGCTATTGTAACCACATAATCTCTTATGCTTAATATTTCTATTAAGTTTTTCAAAGTTAATACTCTGAAAACTACAAACATTTATTGAATTAATCATTTTAATTGGTCAAGTCCTCGACCTATTAGTATCGATAAGCTAAATACATTACTGCACTTACACCTTCGACCTATCAACCAGGTAGTCTTCCTGGAGTCTTACCCTTACGGTGGGAAATCT
Organism: Clostridium sp. CCUG 7971; assembly: GCF_017590215.1. Classification (GTDB taxonomy): domain Bacteria; phylum Bacillota; class Clostridia; order Peptostreptococcales; family Peptostreptococcaceae; genus Faecalimicrobium. The sequence continues at coordinate 222 of NZ_JAFFPK010000065.1, read as the reverse complement.
TATCTTGAAGTTGGCTTCGCGCTTAGATGCTTTCAGCGCTTATCCATTCCGTACATAGCTACCCAGCCATGCCCTTGGCAGAACAACTGGTACACCAGAGGTACGTCCATCCCGGTCCTCTCGTACTAAGGACAGGTCTCCTCAAATTTCCTACGCCTGCGACGGATAGGGACCGAACTGTCTCACGACGTTCTGAACCCAGCTCGCGTACCACTTTAATGG
>NZ_JAFFPK010000064.1 GCF_017590215.1 Clostridium sp. CCUG 7971 | reverse complement strand
TTATAGCCTGTACTTTTATAGATTAATACTTATATATCCTCATTGTTATTTTCATTTGATTGTTCATATAAAAATGATGGTACTGAGTGGTGTATACTACTGTCACCAACGACCATAAGTATATCATTTTCCATGAATTCAATATAAGGACCAGGAGATATTATAAGTTCTCCATCTCTCTTAACACCTACAATAGTTGCACCTGTATGTTGCCAAAATTTAGTTTCTCCGGCAGTTAAGCCTATAAATTTACATTTATTTGTAATTTCAAATTCAAATGGAACCAAAGGGTTAATATTAGATAGTCTACTTGAGTAATCTATTATTTTATTTATATTATCAATTATTTCATTTTCTAACTTAGATTTTGTTGCCATAAGCTTATTTAAGTTAGATTTATATGAAGAGACATTAGTAATATTTTGGTTCTTATTTAAAAAAGATAGAGCTTTAGAAGAAGAAAGTACCAAGATTCCTTTTCCCTTAACACTAGAAACTACACCTAAATCTTCAAGTATTTTCATAGCTCTTCTTATTGTCTCTGGAGATACATTATATGTACCAGCAAGAGATGATCTTCCACGCAGTAAGCTGCCTTCTTCTATTTCGCCTACATAAATTTTATTTGCTATATCTAGGGCAATTTTGTGATATATAGGCATTGAATATTTTTTATCCATTTTTTCACCTCAAGTATATACTTCAGATAATATTTTAAACCTTAAATATAAATATGTCTATATTATAAAATTTAGCTAAAATAGTAAATATAATACTATTAACATTGAATAATTAACATATATAAGATATATTAATATTATTAAATTATCACATCATACTTCATAAAAAATACAAATTTTGAGGTTATGATAATTATAAACTTATTTAGAAATATTAAAAATAAGAATAAAGGTTAAGAGGTGAAAATATGGATAGAGTGGCATTTAGTATATTCGGTATAGATGTAATGTGGTACGGAGTGCTTATGGCAACAGGAATGATTTTAGGAACACTTATAGCTATAAAAGAAGCAAAAAGAGTCGGTATAAAGGAAGAAAATGTATTAGATTTAGCAATTTATGCTATTCCAGCAGGGCTTTTAGGTGCAAGACTGTATTATGTAATATTTAATTGGGAATATTATTCTCAAAATGTTTCTCAAATTCTTAACTTTAGAGGCGGAGGAATGGCAATTCATGGAGCGCTTATTGGAGGAATACTTACAGGATACATATTTACTAAAATTAAAAATATTAATTTTTGGAAAATGGCAGATACTGTTCTTTTAGGTATGCCCTTAGCACAAGCTATAGGTAGATGGGGAAACTTTATAAATGGAGAGGCTCACGGTGGTCCAACTGATTTACCTTGGGGTATAATGGTAGATGGAGTAAAGGTTCATCCTACATTTTTATATGAATCTATATGGAATTTAGGTATATTTATATTCTTATGGATATTTAGAAAGAAAAAACAATATGAAGGACAAATTATAATTTATTATATAACACTATACTCTCTAGGTAGATTCTTTATAGAAGGTCTAAGAACTGATAGCCTTATGATAGGACCACTTAGAATGGCACAAGTTATAAGCTTAGCAGGTGTAGTTGGTGGTATAATAGCCCATATATATTTGTCAAAGAAAAATAAAGAAGATAAAATAGAAGAATAAAGAAGTAGTAATTAAGGAGATAAAAAAATGGAATTTCATCACGTGTCCGTGCTTTTAAATGAGTGCATAGAAAATTTAGATATAAAACCAGACGGTGTTTATGTAGACTGTACAATGGGTGGTGCAGGCCACTCTAAAGAGATAGTAAAAAGATTATCTGATAAAGGTCTATTTATAGGATTTGATCAAGATAAAAATGCTATAGCTACAGCAAAAGAAAGATTAAGTGAATATAGTGATAGAGTAAGATTTGTTCACAGTAATTTTGAAAATATAAAAGACGAATTAGCAAAAATTGGAGTACACAAAATAGATGGAGTACTTGCAGATTTAGGGGTATCTTCTCATCAATTAGATGAAGCTGATAGAGGATTTTCATATATGCAAGATGCACCACTTGATATGAGAATGGATGTAAGATGTGAATTTTCTGCTTATGATGTAGTAAATACTTATAGTGAAGAAGAGCTTACTAAGATAATAAAAGATTATGGTGAAGATAACTGGGCTAAACGTATAGCTAAGTTTATAGTAGAAGCGAGAGAAGAAAAAAATATAGAAACTACAGGAGAACTTGTAGATATAATTAAAAGGGCTATACCTAAAAAAGCTAGAATAGATGGACCTCATCCAGCTAAGAGAACTTTCCAAGCTATAAGAATAGAAGTTAACAATGAGTTAGGTGTAATAACTAAAATGATAGATGATGCGGTATCTATAATGAATGAAGATGGTAGAATATGTATAATTACATTCCATTCATTAGAAGATAGAATAGTTAAAAATGCTTTTAGAGATTTAGCATCAGACTGTGTATGCCCATCACATTTCCCATTATGTCAATGTGATAAAGAATCATTAGTGAAGGTTGTAACTAGAAAACCTATAATTCCAAGTGATGAAGAAATAGAAGTAAATCCAAGATCTAGAAGTGCTAAGTTAAGAGTTGCACAAAGAAAATAAATAAGTTAATTAAGTAGGAGGAAATTAATATTTCCTTCTATATTTTTATATAAATATGTAATCAGATAGGAAGGGGGACTATATGAAAAAAATTGCAGTAATATCTTTAGGGGAAGATACGGGCTTAACTATAAAAGAACAACTTGAAAGTATTTTAGACGAGAAAATAGATATAAACGTATTTGGTATAGATAATAACTTAGATATAAATCCTGATTGGGATTTGATAATATTTTCTAGTGAAATAGTAAGAAAAATGATGTTAGATAAATTAGGAGCAAATGTAAATCAAATTGTAGTTAAGAGATCAATAAGACATAACTTTATAGATAAGCTTATTAAGATAAAAAAAGGAGAAAAAGTATTGCTTGTAAATGATCATAAAGAAAGTTGTGAAATATCTATAAAGCAACTTAAAAATCAAGGTATAGATCATATACAATACTTCCCTTATTATCCTGGTATAGGAAGTTATGAAAAAACTAACATAGCAGTTACACCAGGAGAGTCTCAGCTTGTTCCTAAAGAGATAAAAGAAGTTATAGATATACAATCTAGGCAAATGGATATAATAAGCATTACAGAAATATTAATAAAATTAAATATGGTAGATAAGTATGGTGATTTATTATCTTCTTACTTTTATAGAAATATAGTAGAGATATCTAAAAAGTATATAAATATGGCTCATGAATCAACAAAGTTAAAAAATATGCTAACTAGTATATTAGATAATCAAAGAGAAGGTATAATATATACAAATTCCACAAATCAAGTTTTAGTACTCAATGAAAAAGCAGTACAATTTCTAAATATAGATAGAAATAATATCATATCTAAAGATATATATAATGTATTTGATGATTTAAAAAATGATATAGTAAAAATAAACAATCAAGAACTTTTAATATCTAAACAAAAAATAGGAAATGATGGAAACTATGTTGGAAATATGATAGTTATAAGTCAGGTCGATAATATACATAAAATTGATGAAGAATTAAGAAAAAAGAAAAAGAACATTAAAAATAGTTCTAAATATACTTTTGATAATATTATAGGAAGCTGTAAAAATACTTTAGAGAGTATAAAGTTGTCTAAAAAAATTTCTAAAACCAATTCTACTGTATTAATACAAGGAGAAACTGGAACAGGTAAGGAAGTATTAGCTCAAGCTATACATAACGAATCAGAGAGAAGAGATTATCCATTTATTGCTGTTAACTTTGCAGCACTTTCTGAAAATCTAATAGAAAGTGAACTATTTGGATATGAAGAAGGAGCATTTACAGGAGCAAAAAAAGGTGGAAAAGAAGGTTTATTTAAAAAAGCACACAAAGGAACTATATTTTTAGATGAAATAGGAGATGCACCTCTTAATTTGCAAGCGAGATTGCTTAGAGTATTACAAGAAAGAGAAATAACGCCAGTTGGTAGTACAGATGTTATACCTGTAGATATAAGAATCATAGCAGCAACTAATAAAAATCTATTAGATGAAGTAAAAAATAAGAATTTTAGAGAAGATTTATATTATAGATTAAATGTAATGCCAATATATACAATACCTTTAAGGGATAGAAAAGAAGATATATCACTTACTTTAAATTATTATATATCTAAGTTTAATAAACATTATGATATTGAAAAATTCTTTGAAGAAGATGTTATTAGAGTACTTGAAGATTACAATTGGCCAGGTAATGTAAGAGAACTTATAAATATAGTTGAATACCTAAGTAGTATAAAAGAAGATAACCTTAAAATCGAAGTTTCAGATTTACCTAAATATATATTAGATAATATAAACATAAAATCGGATAAATATAAAACTGAGGATGATTTAACTGAGGATGAGTTATGGGTATTAAAAACAATTTATAAATATGATAGTATCGGAAGAAGAACATTATCTATGATTTCTTATGAAGAAGGGATAGATTTAGGAGAAGGTAAATTAAGAAGAATAATAAATATATTAAAAGAAAAAGAGTATATAGATGTTAATAAAGGTTTAAATGGGACGAAAATTACGAATAATGGGATAAAAAGGGTTGAAAATTAAAAATTTTAACCCTTTTTTATTATTTAACTATAAAAAGCACACATTTTTAAAGTAAGATACTTTTCTTATTTTATTTTAAAAATTAATTGAAAATTTAAAAAATACTTTACTTTTTAAATACTAAAAAAATAAACAAAACTATATAAAACTTGGCACAGAATTTGCTTATATATAAATTCATAATATTATAACACAGGGAGGATATAAAATATGAGTAATACAGCAAAGAAAAAGCCTACGTTAGCACAGGCACTAATACCTATAATATTTATGATACTTTCATTAACTATAGGATATGGTAAGTTTAAAATGAGAATAGAACCGATAATGGTTATATCAGCATTTGTTGCAGGGGTAATTGCATTAAGGTTAGGTTACACATGGCAAGAAATGCAAAAGGCTATAATTGAAAAAATAGCAAGTGCTCTACCAGCAACTTTAATATTATGGAGTGTAGGATTTTTAATAGGATCATTAATGTTTGCTGGTACTGTACCGATGATAATTTATTATGGAGTTCAAATGATAAGTCCAAAGTTTTTATTAGTAACAGCATTTTTAGCATCAGCGATACTTTCTATAGTAACAGGAACATCTTGGGGTGCGGCAGGTACTATTGGGGTTGCAATGATGGGAATTGCAGGAGGGCTTGGAGTTTCTCTACCAGCTACAGCAGGAGCAGTAGTTGCAGGAGCATTCTTTGGAGATAAATTATCTCCACTTTCAGATACTACAAACTTAGCACCAATGGCAGCAGGGAGTGATCTATATGATCATATAAAACATATGTTATATACAACATTACCAGCTGCTGCAGTTTCTTTAGTAGTATATACAATAGTTGGATTCAATGCATCTGGAGATATGGTAACTCCAGAGTTAGTTAATACTATGATGAATCAATTAGACTCAATGTTTAATTTTAATATAATATTACTTATTCCAATAGTATTGGTAATTTTAGGATCTGTAAGAAAATGGCCTACTATACCTACTATGTTAGGTGTAAGTATACTTACTATATTTTTAGGCGCTATTGTACAAGGTTTTAATATTGTAGATGGGTTTGAATCACTGGTAGGAGGATTTAAATACACTATGACTGGATTTGTTGGTGAGCCACTAGCTGAAGTAGTAAAACTTATAGATAGAGGTGGAGTAGTTTCAGTTACAAGCACAACAGTATTAATATTCTGTGCAATGGGATTTGCAGGAATAGTAAGTGTTTCTGGAATGCTTGATGTAGTACTTGATTTATTAATGTCAAAAGTAAAATCTACAGTAGGTATAATAATCGCTACAATAGTATCTTGCTTTACAGTTGCTTTTGTAACAGGGAGCTCATATCTTTCTATACTTATACCGGGTGAATTATTTAAAAATGTTTATCCAAAGAAGAATTTGCATCCTAAAAATTTATCAAGAACATTAGAAGATTCAGGAACAGTTATAGTACCTTTAGTACCATGGTCAGCAGCAGGTGCTTATATGGCAGCAACTTTAGGTGTACCCACACTAGAATACTTACCATGGGCAATACTTAATTACACAGGTATAATATTTGCAATAATATTTGCCATTACAGGATTTGGTATAGCTAAACTAGATAAAAATGATGATGAAAAAAATATAGAGAATAGGGACATTGTTGAAGGAGTATAAATTTATGATATTAATTAAAAATATAGATATATATTCACCAAAGTATATTGGGAAAAAAGATGTATTTATAAGTGGTTCAAAAATAGTTTTAATAGAAGAAAATATTGAATTTAAAAATAATAAAATAAAAATAATAGATGGTAGTGATAAAATACTTACGCCAGGGTTTATAGATCAGCATGTGCATATAACTGGAGGAGGAGGAGAAGGTAGTTTTAAGACTAGAGCTCCTGAAATTACATTAACTAAATTAACTACAGCGGCAGTAACAACTGTAGTTGGTTTACTTGGAACAGATGGAACTACAAGAAATGTAGAAAATTTAGTTTCTAAAGCAAAAGCGTTGAAAGAAGAAGGTATAACAGTATTTGCACATACTGGTTCATATGAATATCCAACAGTTACACTTACAAATTCAGTTAAAAGAGATATATGCTTTGTAGATGAAATTATAGGTGTGAAGCTAGCATTATCAGATCATAGAGCGCCAAATGTTACTAATGATGAACTTATAAGAGTAGCATCTGATGCAAGAGTTGCTGGAATGTTAAGTGGAAAAGCTGGAATTGTAGTGCTACATATGGGAGATGGTAAAAAAGGACTTTCACCTGTAAATGAAATATTAGAAGAAACTGAAATACCTATAAAAACTATAAGACCAACTCATGTAAATAGAAGAGAAGAACTTTTAATAGAGGCTTTTGATTATGCAAAACGTGGCGGTAAAATTGATTTAACTTGTGGAATTAAAAGAGAATTAAATCCTGGAAAATGTATTAAAAGGGCTGCTAAAGATAATGTTCCTTTAGAGAATATAACTATAAGTTCTGACGGATATGGAAGTTGGTCAAAATACGATGACGCAGGAAATTTAATTAAAATGGGAGTTTCTAGTGTTAAAAGTTTGCATGATGAATTTAAATCTATGGTAGATGAATTAGATTTTAGTATAGAAGAAAGTTTAACTTATATAACTTCTAATGTTGCTAAAGCCTTAGAAGTATATCCTAAAAAAGGGTGTATAAGAGAAGAATCAGATGCAGATATTATTTTATTAGATAAAAATCTAGGAATTGATACTGTAATAGCAAATGGGAAAATAATGATAGAAAATAAAAAGATATTGGTTTATGGATCTTATGAATAACTATAGAAAAAGGCTACAATACTGAATTTAGTATTGTAGCCTTTTTTCTATATTATTGGATAATTTATTATTTAAATACCTAAATTTAAGCAACGGACGGAGTCGTTGGCGATATGAACGGAGTGAATTTTGTTTTTTAGTGTATTAATTTCACGACAAACTGTTAAAGGAAGATGTCATGTATACAACAAATATAATAATATTGATTTTCTTTTAAAAAGAATTATTAGAGGTGGTCTATATGAAAAAAAATAATAAAATAAAGGACATGAACGAATATAAAAAAAAGAAAAAGAATAAATATAAAGGTAAATATAAATTAAAAGTAAAAAAGATAATATTTAAAAGTACTTTTATAGCGGTAGTATTTGCAGTGATTTTAGGAAATATATGTGGGTATTCAGTTATATCAAAGCTTAAATACGATATACACTACTTAAAAAAAGAATTAAAAGAAAAAGAAATATCAAGAGATGAATTAAAAACAAAAGTAGACACTAGTACATCAATACCTGAGATTGAGAAAAAGGCTAAAGAAGAACTAAATATGGATTATCCAAGACAAGAACAAATAAAGTATATAGATGTGAAGAACTAGGGGGGAAGATAGTTGAAAAAGATAAAAAGGATAAGTAAAAAAGATTAGTACTTGTTCTTATACTAGCATGTTTTCTATTTTTAGTTTTAATATTTAGAACGGGATATCTTCAGCTAGTAAAGGGAGAATGGTTAAGTACTAAGGCAACAGATCAACAAACAAGAGAAATTCCAATAGAGCCAAAAAGGGGAACTATATATGATAAAAATATGAAAGAACTTGCTGTTAGTGTTACAAAATACACTGTGTGGTGTAAACCAGTAGAAGTGTCTGATAAAGAAGATGCATCAAAGAAAGTATCAAAAATTCTAGGTAAGGAATATGAAGATATACATAAATTAGTAAGTAAGAAAAATATGGCATTAGTAAAGATTGAGAGATGGATAGATGATGATAAAGCTAAACAAATAAGAGAAGCCCAAATACCAGGTATTTGGGTAGCAGAAGATAATCAAAGATATTATCCATATGGAAACTTTGCTCCATATGTATTAGGGCATACTTCAGCAGATTCAGAAGGTATAGCCGGTATAGAAATGAAATACAATAAACACCTAAAAGGAACACCTGGTAAGCTTATAGTTAGTACAGATGCATCAGGAAGAGAAATACCTAGAGGTATGGAAAAATATTATGAGCCAGTACAAGGTCAAGGTTTAGTACTTACAATAGATGAGGTAATACAGCATTATACTGAAAAAGCAGTTCAAAAAGCATATGAAGTTAATAATGCAAAAAGAGTAACAGTAATATCTATGGATCCAAAAACAGGTGATATACTTTCTCTAGCATCAAAACCAGATTACGACCCAAATGATTCAAGAACTCCAATCTATCCATATTATGAAGAAGAACTAGAGAAGTATGATGATAAAGATAAGCTAAAAGGATATTATCAAATGTGGAGAAATCCAGCAGTAAGTGATACATATGAACCAGGTTCTACATTTAAGTTGATTACATCATCAGCAGGGGTTGAAGAAAATGTAATAAAAGAAAATGAACAATTTGTTTGTACAGGAAGTGTAACAGTTGGAGGAAGAAGGATAAAATGTTGGAGACATTATAGACCGCATGGAGCTCAGTATTTCAAACAAGGTGTTCAAAACTCTTGCAACCCAGTTTTCGTTGAAGTTGCAAGTAGATTAGGCGTAGATAAAATGTATGATTATATAGAATCATTTGGATTTACTGAAAAAACTGGAATAGATTTACCAGGAGAAGCAAAAGGAATATTATATAATAAAAAGAATGTAGGTCCAGTAGAACTTGCTACAATGTCTTTTGGTCAATCAATTTCTGTTACACCAGTTCAACTTATAACAGCTATTTCAGCAATAGCAAATGATGGAAAACTTATGCAACCAAGGGTAGTAAAAGGATATACTGATAATAAAGGTAATATAGTTGAAAAAATTGATCCTAAAGTTGTAAGACAGGTAATATCAGAAGAAACATCTAAAAAAATGATGGATATTATAGAATCTGTTGTTAGTGAAGGTGGAGGTAAGTCAGCATATATACCAGGTTATAGAATAGGTGGTAAAACAGGTACAGCTCAAAAGGTTATAGATGGAAAATATGCTCAAGGTAAATATATATGTTCATTTATGGGGATAGCTCCAAGTGATGATCCACAGATAGTAGTTTTAGCTATAGTTGATGAACCAACAGGTGTAAGTGCATTTGGTAGTACAACTGCGGGTCCTATAATTAAAGAAATAATGAATGATTCACTTAAGTATTTAGGAGTTAAGCCACAATATACAGAGAAAGAAAAAGAGGAGTTAGAAAAACCACAAGTATCAGTTCCGGATATAAGAAATTTATCAATTGAAGAAGCAGTTAAAGTATTAGAAGAAGCTAAATTAAGTCCGAATTTAGATGCTGATATAGAAATACCTAAAGGTACTAAGATAAAAGATATGTTCCCAAAACCGGGTGTAAAAGTATCTGAAGGTTCTAGTATAATGTTATATTTTGAATAAAGAAAAATAACAGATAGTTAGAAATACCTTCAAAAAAATAAAAATATGGTATATAATTAAAAAGTTAAGTTTACTAAGGGGGCAATGTATATATTGGTATACATTGCCTTTTATTAAGGTAATCAATAAATCATAGTTAAAATGGTGAAGGAGGGTTAGATATGAAGTGTCTAACAGTATCAGAGTTAGTGCTTGCGACAAATGGTAAATTACTTAGTGGAAATGAAAATGACCGTGTATATGACGTTGTTATAGATAGTAGAAAAGCAAGTGATAAAAATGTATTTGTAGCTATAGTAGGAGAAACTTTAGACGGACATGAGTTTATGCACTCTGCATATGAAAAAGGTTGTAAAACTTTTATAAAAAATGAAAGTACTAGCATAAAACTAGAGAGTTCGGACATAAATTTAATAGAAGTAAGTAATACTGAAATTGCTCTAGGTGATATTTCTAAATACTATAAAGAAAAATTTGATATACCATATATAGGTGTAACAGGTAGTGTTGGAAAAACTAGCACTAGAGATATGATATATGCGGCAGTATCATCTAAGTTTAATACACTAAAAAATGAAGGGAATCTAAATAATCAACTTGGAGTACCATTGACTTTATTTAATTTAGATGAATCTTATAAATGTTCTGTAATCGAGATGGGGATGTCAGGATTCAACGAAATTGAATACTTAGCTAATATAGTAAATCCGAAAATAGGAGTTATATCTAATATAGGATTATCTCATATAGAAAATCTTGGGTCACAAGAAGGAATACTAAAAGCAAAGATGGAGATAACTACAAATTTTGATTCCTCAAACACTTTAATAGTAAATGGAGATGATAAATTTTTATCTAAACTAAACGATAAAGAATACGAATATACATTAAAAACATTTGGATTTAATAAAGATAATGATATATACTGCGAAGGATACGAAATGACTGAAGACAGTATAACATTTATATGCAATATAAATGGAAAAAAAGAAGAAATATTTATACCAACAGTAGGTGAACATAATATATATAATGCTATGGCAGCTATATTAGTTGGGATTAGTTTAGAACTTACTTTAGATGAAATAAAAAATGGTCTTAAGAATTTTAAAGCAACAAAGATGAGATTAGATATAGTTAAAAATGACAAAATGACAATAATAAATGATGCATATAATGCAAGTCCAGATTCTATGAAAGCAGCTTTAAAAATACTAGGAAGATATAAGACTAGAAGAGTAGCAATCCTTGGAGATATGTTTGAAATGGGTGAATACTCAGAGTACGGACATAGATTAGTAGGAGAAGCATCTATAGGAAATGCAGATGTTCTTATAACTATTGGTAATGACTCAAACTTTATAATCAAAGAAGCAAAAAAATTAGGATTTGATGAAAAAAACTTATATCATTTTAAAACGAGAGAAGACGCTATTAATGAGATAGACAGCTTATTAAGAGAAGAAGATATAGTATTAGTCAAAGCATCAAGAGGTATGAAATTAGAAAAAATAGTAGAATATCTTAACAAGTAATAAAATAGACGAAATAGCCAGCAAGGGAGAGGAGAAATATTATGTTAGGAATAACAGAACTTACGTATACAGCATTGATTTCATTTCTAATAGTAGTTATATTAGGTCCGATATTTATACCTATGTTAACAAAATTTAAATTCGGTCAGACGGTTAGAGACGATGGCCCTCAAACACACTTAGCTAAAAATGGAACACCTACTATGGGTGGTATATTAATGATAGTAGCGATACTTATAACAGGTCTTACTAGAAGTAAAATAAGCAATGATATGGTAGTTGGGCTTATATCTATAGTTGGATTTGGATTAGTAGGATTTTTAGATGATTTTATAATTATAAAAATGAGAAGATCATTAGGATTAAAGCCATGGCAAAAGATAGTTCTTCAATTTGCATTAGCTATATATATATCGTACTACCAATATACAACATCACCTAGTGCTACTCAACTTATGATACCATTTACAGATGCAGTCATAAACTTAGGAATTTTATATGTACCTATAATGACATTTATAATAATTGGTATTGTTAATGCAGTCAACCTAACAGATGGATTAGATGGTTTAGCATCAGGAGTAACTTTAATAGTTGCTACATTCTTTATGCTATTTGCAGGAACAGTTGCTGTAAATACTGATGTAGCAGTACTAGCTGCTGCTACAGTAGGAGCATGTTTAGGATTCTTAGGATTTAACTCATATCCAGCAAAAATATTTATGGGTGATACAGGATCTATGGCATTAGGAGGGGCTGTTGTAGCATTTTCAGTTTTAACTAACTCTATACTTATAATACCTTTAGTAGGAGGTATATACTTTGCAGAAGCTATATCTGTTATACTTCAAGTAGCATCTTTCAAAATAAGAAAGAAAAGAATATTTAAAATGGCTCCAATTCACCATCATTTTGAACAATGTGGATGGCCAGAAACTAGGGTAGTATTTGTATTTTGGATAATAACTGTAGTTTTAGCTTGGATAAGTATAATAGCAGTATTCTAAATTTGGGGGTATAAAAATGGACCTAGAAGGAAAAAAAGTTTTATTAATTGGTCTTGCAAAAACTGGCGTATCAACAATCAAGCATTTAGATAAGTTAGGTGCAAACATAGTTGTAAATGATATAAAAGACAAAGAACAATTAAAAGATATATTATGCGAATTAGAAAAAATAAGTAATGTAGAATATATACTTGGATACCATCCAGAAAATATTGATGATATAGATATGGCGATAGTATCACCAGGAGTACCATTAGATTTACCTTTTATACTTAAAATAAAAGAAGAAAATATTGAACTTATAGGTGAGGTAGAACTTGCTTATAGATTATCTAATGGACCTACATTTATAGGAATAACAGGAACAAATGGAAAAACAACAACAACTAGCTTAGTTGGAGAAATATTTAAAAATGCTAATCATGACACATACATAGTTGGCAACATTGGAAATCCTGTCATTGATACTGTAGGGCTTGCTAATGAAAAGTCAGTTTTAGTAACAGAACTAAGTAGTTTTCAACTTGAAAGTATAGATACATTTAGACCTAAAGTAAGTGCTATATTAAACTTTACAGAAGATCATATGAACAGACATCATACTATGGAAAACTATATAGAAGCTAAATCTAAAATATTTATGAATCAAAATAGTGATGATTTTTGTATATTAAACTATGATGATAAAAAAGTTAGAGATTTAGATAAAAAAATAAAAGCTAAAAAAATATTCTTCTCTAGGAAAAAACAAATAGATGGTGGAGTATATTTAGATGAAAATAATAATATAGTTATAGATATAGATGAAAAGGTAACACTTCTAAATAAAAGTGAATTAAGCTTACCAGGAAATCACAATTTAGAAAATTGTATGGCTGCAATAGGTATAGCTTATGTATTTAATATAGACTTAGAAGTAATAAAAAAAGTATTAAAGTCATTTGCAGCAGTAGTGCATAGACAAGAGTTTATAAGAAACTTAAATGATATTATGTTTGTTAATGATTCAAAAGGAACTAATCCAGACTCTACTATAAAAGCTATTGAGTCTTACGATAGACCGATAATATTAATAGCAGGTGGTAAGAATAAGCAAAGTAGTTTTGATGAATTATTAGAAATAGCAAAAGGAAGGGTTAAATCATTAGTTTTATTAGGTGAAACTGCGCCTATTATAGAAAAATGTGCTAAAGAAAAAGGATTTGAAAACATATATAGAGTAAAAGATATGAAAGAAGCAGTTAATAAATCTTATGAAATAGCAGTTAAAGATGATGTAGTACTTCTTTCACCAGCTTGTGCAAGTTGGGATATGTACAAAAGTTTTGAAGTAAGAGGAGACGACTTCAAGGATAATGTAGCTAATTTAAAATAACCTCTTATCTCGGGAATGGAGGTAGGTTTATCAAATGTCTAAAGAAGCTTTAAAAAAGCAAATCGACAAGGGGATGAAGACTGAATTTGATAGTGTTATATTCTATACCACTATGCTTTTAGTATTTATAGGAATCATCATGGTGTTTAGTGCAAGTTTTGTTCAATCTTCATTTAAGCATCATGATGCTTATTATTTTCTTAAGAAAAATCTAGTATATGCAACATTAGGATTTATATCTATGATGTTTACTGCAAAGATAGATTATAGATTTTGGAAAAAGAATGCAAAAACTATAGGTATTGTTGCTGTTATATTATTGCTTCTTGTTTTAACTCCGTTAGGGATAAAGGCAAACGGAGCAAGAAGATGGCTAGGAGTTGGAGGTCTTACTTTACAGCCGGCAGAACTCGCAAAGTTTGCAACTATAATAATAACAGCAAAATTAATTGAAAAACGATATGACAATATCAAGTCTTTAACAAAAGGAGTTATTCCACTTCTTATGATACCATCGCTATTTTTCGCATTAATAATACTTCAACCAAACATGTCTACAGCGGGGACTGTAATATTAGTTACATTTGTAATGATATTTGTGGCAGGTATGGATATGAAGTTTGTAATCGCGATGATAGGGAGCGGTGCTGCTTTATTTGCGGCATTAGTAATCGCAGCTCCTTATAGATTAAAACGTGTTACTTCTTTCCTAGACCCATTTCAAGATCCACTTGGAAATGGATATCAAGTTATCCAAGGTCTTTATGCGTTAGGATCAGGAGGATTATTTGGAATGGGATTAGGTAAAAGTCAACAAAAATGGTTTTACATACCTGAACCACAAAATGACTTTATATTTGCTATAATAGGTGAAGAGCTAGGTCTTGTGGGATGTGCAGTAGTAATTATGCTATTTGTAATATTAGTATATAGATGTATAAGAATAGCTTTAAAATGTTCAAATGTATTTGCTTGTATGGTAGTGATTGGTATAGGTGCTCAAATAGGAATTCAAGCAGCATTAAATATTGCAGTAGCAACATCATCAATGCCAGTTACAGGGGTTGCCCTGCCATTTATAAGTTACGGAGGAACATCGCTCATAATCTTTATGAGTGCAATAGGTATAGTATTAAACATCTCAAAATATGTCAAAATTAACTAACAGGAGATGATACAATGAAAGTATTATTATCAGGTGGCGGAACTGGAGGTCATGTATATCCAGCCATAGCCATAGCTAACAGAATAAGAGAAGAACACCCAGACGCTGAAATATTATTTGTAGGAACAGCGAAAGGTATAGAATCAGAAATAGTTCCAAAATACGGATATGAACTAAAAACAGTAACAGTACAAGGGTTTAAAAGAAAAATAGATTTAGATAATGTAAAAAGAGTATTTAAGTTATTTAAAGGGTTAGAACAATCAAGATCAGTAGTTAAAAAGTTTAAACCAGATATAGTAATAGGAACTGGAGGATATGTAAGTGGACCTGTATTATTTAATGCATCTATGAAAAAA
>NZ_JAFFPK010000063.1 GCF_017590215.1 Clostridium sp. CCUG 7971 | reverse complement strand
AGTAAGTGCTTTTTTATTTTTCAGCTAAATTCCAACACTTTCTAAAAATCTATATAGATGGTCTATATAAGATTTTTCATCCGAATCTAAAGTTGTAGTATGTTTTGCTTTTTTAACTTCATATTTATCTTTTATACCATATTTTTTGGCATTAAATATCTTTTCACACATATCAAATGGTACTACCGTATCTTCTCTTCCATGTATTAAAAGTAGTGGAGTCTTAGTATTTTTAATAGATTTTATAGGTGAAACTTGTTTAAAGCTCCATCCATATTTAATTTTATTTATAATACTTGAAAATATAATTATATAGTTTTGAATTATATCCAGTTTTATATTAAAGTCCTGTCTTAATATAAACTTCGCTTCTTCTCTAAAATCTGTATATCCACATGTATCAACACAAAACTCTACATCATCATATAAACCTAAATATTCTATTATTATAGCTGATCCCATTGATTCTCCGTGTAAGCCTATTTTTATATTATTTCCATATCTATTTCTCAGCCAATCTACACAAGCCTTTAAGTCATATTTTTCATAATATCCATATGATACACTTTTACCCTCACTAAGACCGTGGTATCTGTGGTCATATGCTAATATACTAAACCCCTTAGGTATATATGCAAATCCATATTTTAACATATTCCAAAGATTAGATGTAACTCCATGTGATAATATTACAACCTTATCTACTTTTCTATTCGGGAAAAATATCCCATTTAATTTATATCCATAAACCGAATCTATGCTAACTTTTTCTTTTTTTAATTTGTTATAAGTTTCTATTACCTTAGGCTCTCTTCCTTTAGTACAATAATAAGTTTCTTCATAACTACGACATATTGGTCTAGCTATAATGAGTGAAAAATAATAACCTGTTACAATACCTGTTATACATATAATTATCAAAAGTATAATAAATATTATCCATATACTCATTTTAGCCCTCCCTCCCAAGCTTATTTATACTATTATCTGCATATAAATACTTATTTATACCAAATTATATCTATATCATATACACAGATTTTAATATAATTAAAAATACCTTGAGACATAAACTTTATTAAGTCTATATCCCAAGGTATTTTATTATAAGGAGTATATATCTGAGAATTCTACGTTACATTTTTCTATTTGAAAATCTATATAATCATTTTTCATATAGCATCTTTTATTGTCTTTGATTATTTTTACTGGTATTTCAAATACAAATTCTGATCCTTTTCCAACTTCACTATATACATTTATTTTACCACCATGCATCTCAACTAAAGATTTAACTAAGGAGAGTCCTATTCCGCTACCTTCGCATCTTCTAGTTAGGCTATTGTCAACTTGCATAAATCTATCAAATATCATATCGATTTTATCTTTACATATTCCTATTCCATTATCCTTAACGGAGACCTTCACTCTATTCTTATTGCAATTTACATCTACTTTAATCTCTCCATTTTTATCAGTATACTTTATTGCGTTAGATATAAGGTTTAGCATAATTCTTTCTATTTTATCTGAATCACATGCTAAAATAAGTTCCTCCTCATTTGTATCAAATATAAGATTTATTCCTTTATTTTCTATATGATGAGCTACAGACATCGTTATATTTTCTACAATTGATACAATATTACTATTTTCTATATTTAAATCATAATATCCAGTATCAATTCTAGTCATATCTATTAAGTTATTTACTAATCTTAAAAGTCTATATGAGTTTTGTTTTATTGGTCTCATATATTTGCTTAAATCTATAATATTAGTATTTTGCATATTCCCACTTTTCACATATTTATCTATTAATTGAATAGTTCCTAATATAATATTTAATGGTGTTTTAAATTCATGAGATATATTTGCAAAAAATTCATTTTTAATACTTTCTAAATGAATTGCTTCTTCAAGATTTTTTCTTTCTTCTTCTAATCTTTTTTCTTCAGTAATATCTCTAACTGTTGTTATATACTCTTTTCTTTCGTCTAAATATCTACAGTTCCATGCTAGCCATTTATATTCATTGTTTTGACATAAAAATCTATTTTCTGCATAAATTATAACCTTTTCATTCTTATTTTTTACTATTTTTCTTTTACAAGGATTTAAATCATCCTTATGTATTAAATCTTCATAATTCATTGATAATAATTCTTCATTACTCCATCCAAGAGTTTTACTCCATTGATAATTTATTTTTTAAAATTACCTTTCTCATCTATTATTCCTATAAGATCTGTTGCTGTATCTAAAAAAAGCTCTAACTCATTTTCTATCTCAACTCTTCTATCAAACTCTTTCTTAACCTCTTGAGATAGCCTAAAGTTATTAACAATAATCCCTATTTCACTACAGATATCTTTAATATGATCATATAAATTATAAAGCGGTATATTACCACTTTTATATCCAATAGTCATAATACCAATAAATTCATTATTTAATACGATATTATAAACACCTAAATACTTTATATATTTATTTTTCTTATCTTTAATAAAAGATCTATTGTTTATATCCATTAGACCTTCATAATTATTATTTTTAATTAATTTTTTAGCGTCTTCATTTGATATTTTTATATCTTCAATATCTTTTAATACCTCAACTGCTAAGCCAATTTTTGTTTTACTTTCTAAGACTTCTTTATTTTTATCATATAAAAATATAGATAATCCATCTGCTTCTAAATAATCTTTTGTATTATGCGAAATATTATTTAATATATCATACAAGTCATTTTCTTTATACTTTTCGTTTAATATATCATATAAGTTTGATATATATTTATGTTTTTTAGAGTTCTCTTCTTCCATTGATTTTCTTAATGTAATATCTCTACTTGTGCCTACTAAATACTTATATTTACCATTTTCACCTATAGGAGCCTTACACGTTTCATACCATCTTACATCCCCATTTATCATTCTTCTTTCTTCTATTAATTTTGGTATCCCTTCTTCAATCACTTTTTTATCTGTTTTTTTAAATTCTGAAAGAATATCCTTTTCCCATATTTCATAATCGTATTTTCCTAAAACATTTTCTTGTTCAATTGGTAGTGAAAAAAAACTATTTACATATAAATATTTTCCATTAATATCTTTTATCCAAGATGCATAAGGATGATGGTCTAACAAATTTTCCAAATCATTTTTGGAATAAAATTTTTCTGATATATCTTTTGATATGATAAAAATACCTTTTTCTCTATTCCATTTACTTATTACTATCTTAGAAGTAACATCTATTTTATCTTTATAGTCTGAGTATAAAGTTAAATCTAAACTTATCTCATTTTCATTATTTAATATTTTATTTATGTAATTTTCTTGATTATATAAAATATTATATATATCTTTTTCATATATATCTTTTTTACTATATCCTAATTTTTTTAATAAGCAGTCATTACAATATTTTATATTTCCTTTATTATTTATAACTAATATATATTCATCTAAATTATTAAATACGAATTCCATTACTAAACTTCCCCTTTGATAAACTTCTTTGTATTTTTTACATTTAATTCAAGGTACATTATTATTTTACATATTTTTACTGTCTAAATATGTAATTTACTGCTATTAAGAAAAATTTATTTTTTGTGAAATGTCTTAAATATATACTTTTTGTAAAATTACTTTTAGTTTTGTGAATAATATAAGATTTACAACTAATCATATAATTATGTTATTATATTAAAGTATAAATAAGTAAATTTTTTATATTATCTATTAGATTGGAGATTTCTTATGAATGATAAATATATTGTGTACTTTATAAGCAGAACAAAAGCAAACATGATAAAATTTATAGAAAATAAACTTAAAATAAGCGGACTTAATGATTTAGTTCCTACTCATGGTAATATTTTAACCGCTCTTTATGAAAGTAATGGAAAGCTTACTATGAAAGAAATTGCTAAAAAAATAGGTAAAGATAAATCTACTGTTACATCTTTAGTAAATAGGCTTATAGGTTTAGGGTATATAGAAAAAGAAAAATGTGATAAAGACAAGCGTGTTACTTATATAAAATTAACTGACAAAGCTAGAAGTATAGAAGATAAATTTAATAATATATCTTCTCAAGTTAAAGAAACTGCTTATAGCAACTTTACTGAAGATGAAAAAAAAGAATTTTTAAGATTGTTAAAAAAACTTAGCAAGAACTTTAAGGATGCTAATTAATATTTAAGGGAGTGTATGGAATAAATTAAATAATACGCTCCCTTAAATCCCTAATTTTTAGTGTTTATTATCTACTCTTTTATTATATCTATTGTTCCAAGTAAAACATGTGCTGCTCCTACTCCTATTAAAAGAGTACCTACCATACTTGTATAATCATTTCTTTGACACTTATACTTTTTACTTTGCTTAGAATCTAAAGCTAATCCTGTTGCTGTTACTATTGTACCTAAAGCTACTGGTATTAAACCTTTTTTCATAAATATGTCCTCCATGATTTCTTATAATTAAATATAGTTTGTCTATTTTTAGATAATTATATAATATAATTTTTTTAATTAAACAGTATATCTATTTCTTCCATTTTCTTTTGAACTATATAGTTTCTCATCTGCCGCTTTTATTATTTTATCAATATCATTTTCTTCACATATTTTCATAGTTTCAATTCCAATACTTAAAGTTACTCTATCACTAATCAATGAATATTCATGAATTATGTTTTTATTATATAGTTTTATCATTAATTCTTTTATATTTTCAACTATTTTTTCCTTACTAAAATTAGATATTATTAAAAATTCTTCTCCACCATATCTTGATACTATATCTTCTTTAAAGACTGTTTTTAAAATTTGTGACACTTCTTTTAATACTATATCTCCATTTAAGTGTCCATAATTATCATTGTACAATTTAAAATAATCAATATCTATCATTATAAAACTAATGTCTTCTTTTCTCTTGTAAATATCTTTCATTTGATTATTTAAAAATCTTTTATTATATAATCCAGTTAAAGGATCTGTCATACTTATTAATTTTAGCTCTTCATTTAATTTTTTTATTCTTTTATTCTTATTATGAGTTATAAATATTATAGTAACTATAGATATAATAATTAAAGAACTAATCTTAATTCTTACTTTCATATTTTTTACCTTTTTATTTATAATATCATTTTCAAATTTATTAATTGAATAATCAGCTGATGTATCTAGATTTTTGTTAGACTCTTTTTCTATTTCCTCTAGTTTCTTATTGGTATAAATTAGTGTAGTATAATAGTCATTGTTTTTTTCACTTAGGTCTATAATAGACTCAATAGTTGAATCCTTTATGCCTGATTTTATTCCTCTATCTTCAATTTTACTTAATAACTCTATGTATCCATTTAGTACTTTACTATAAGCTACATTTTTCTTAGACTTTATATCTAGTTCAACTTTTTTTATCCAAATATCAGTATTAGAAAACATTGCCGCTTCATTACTTTTGTATATCTTATTTGCTTCATCTAAGCACTCAATCGATTCTTCTATATTACCTTGCTTTACCTTATATTCAGCAACTGTTATATATAGCCAGTTTAGTTCTTTATTTCTTTTAATAACTGGTAATGTTTTTACTTCTTTTAAATACTCTTTCATATATTTATCCGCTTTATTATAATCCTCTATTTTAGAATAGCTATCCATAAGATATCCTATTACTAGCAGCTTATTTTCTAATGTTTTTATATAATCTCCATACAAAATTTTTTCATATATAGTTATCGCCCTATTGTATTTATCTTGGCTATAATAATTAGTTCCAAGGCTTATCAATCCCTCTGTAACAAGTCTATTTAAATTATTGTCTATTGCCATTTCTACTGCCTTATTGCTATAGGTCAAAGCTAAATCAAACATATCACTTATCATATATAATTTTGATATGAATAAATAGTTTTCTACTTTATTTCTGCTACTTTGTTCTAATTTCAAAGCTTTTTCTAGTAAACTGATGGCTTCTCCTACTCCTTTATCAAAATTAATTAAAGATTTTGCTCTAGCCCTATACATACTTGATAAATCATTATATTTTCTAGTATTTTTAGCTAAATTTTCAGCTTTCTTAAAATATTCATATGATTTATCTAGATTTTTAGTTGCCATATAACTCTTTGATATACCACTATAAGTCATTAGCTGTACTTTATGTCTTCTCATTATTTTATAATCTAGAGACTTTAATAAATAATTTGTTGATTTTTCATAATTTCCACTAATAAATTCTATATATCCTAGTGAGCAATATGCCTTTTTCAAAATCGAATTATTTATAGTATCTTTTATTTCATTGTTAATTTTTTCTTTATAAAATATAATGTTAATATCATCTAAATTATATTCTTCATTATTTTCAATGATATTAATAAATCTATCTGTATATAAAGATTTATTCTTATTCTCTGTTGAAAAAGTAAGAATAATCATTGTTAAGATAAAAATAAAAAATACTATTCCCTTTTTAAAAAACTTTAACCTCATAGCAATCCCTTCCCTAATATATAGTAACGTCAAATTAAATTTGTTATGATTAATTTTATTGCATTATTATATTCTATATTGTCACCTTTACCTTTTCAATATTATGTAGTGATTAACATGTATTTTGTTACGAAATGTCATATTAGGTCATTTTTTGACATATTTTTATTAATATTTAGAATTTCCTAATATTATTCATATTTTTTATTTAGTTTATATAGTAATATCTTATTAGAATTATTTTTATAATATAATTGAAAGGATTAATTTTATGGAAGAAAATACAATATCTATTGAAGAAATGATAAACTACATACATGAGCAAAGTAAACTTATGGGATTACCTATTTCTGTAGATAAAATAAAAATTATATTAGATTTAGAAGAAAAATTCCTAGATTCTAAAGGATTAATCTCAATTGAAGAATATTATTACTAAAAATACTTTAGTACTTAAATAAATAAGGATATTACTAATATTAGTAATACCCTTATTGTTTAGATTTCAAATCATTATCATATGAAATGATTATAGATTTAATAATTTAACAACTTTTTATATTTATATTTTTTATATCTTCAATGCTTATTGGTTTAGAGTAAAAATATCCTTGAATAAAAAATTTATTATTTTCAATATTTTTTATTATTTCTTTCTGTAATATATCTTCAACGCCTTCTGCAACTAAAGATTTATTTTTAATTATAGTTATATCTGAAATAAATTTCATTATACGTTGTCTGACTATTGATTCTGATATATCATCAACAAAATACTTGTCCAACTTTATTATATCAAAATCTAATTTTTCTAATATATCTAGATTTGAATATTCAACTCCGAAATCATCGATTGCAATCATAAATCCAAAATTCTTTAATGTTTGTATCGCCTTTTGTAACTTTTCTAAATTACTTATTCTAACACTCTCTACTATTTCTAGGCATATTGAGTTTTTCTCCATACGATATATATTTAATATTTCTTGTATCTTATATATAAAGTCATCATTTTCAATTTCTTTGATTGTCAAATTCATTGATATATAAAATTTCTTATTATCTATATTATTATATTTTTTTATTTTATTATAATCTAATAATACTTGTTTTAGCACCCAAATAGACATTTCTGACAGCATGTCATTTTTTTCTATCTCATCTATAAATTTATAAGGAGTTAGTATTCCTTCTTTAGGATGATTTAATCTTAATAATGCCTCAAATCCGACTATACTATCTTTTTTAGGATCAACTATAGGTTGATAATATAATAGATATTCTTTATTTTTTATTCTATTTCTAATACTAGACTTAATTTTATTTTTCTTTATTTTCGGGCACATACTTTTTATTACTAAAACACATGTAGATATAATCAATAAAAAAATAATACTAATTATAATAGTTATTTTTTTCTTATCCAGATTTGTAGCTTCATTAAAATAGTCTCTATATATTTTTTCTATATGTTTTTTTTCTAATACATCAATATAATCTATTCTATTATCTAATTCTTTAATAATACTTCCTTTGTGTTTATTTCCCGCTATATATACAGGACCTACTGAAAATTCATATATATTTTTATATCCATCAAGATCATTATTTTCAGCACTACCTACTATTGCACCTACAGATTTGTTTTTTAATAGTTTTATACTATCTTTATCTGTATCTACCCATACAGGTATAATATTAATATCTTTATTTTCAAGAAACTCAAATATCCAATTTGAATTCATACCATTTTTAACAAGTCCAAACTTCAAGCCCTCTAATTCATCTAGTTTACCATATCTTATATCTTTATTCGTATAAATCCTATAAGTCTCTATTTCTATATAATTATTTGTATATATAACCTTTTTCATTCTTTCATCTGTTCTATGTAAACCAAATAATAAATCTATCTCCCCATTTTCTAGTTTATTAACAGCCTCTGAAAAATCATATTTTATATATTTATATTTAATACCAGTCCCTTTAATTAACAAGTTTAATAAATCGTGGTAGTATCCATCTTCTTTTCCTTTTTTATTCATAAAATAGTATGGCTTATTATCATAAAAACCTACTTTTAGTATTTCTTCATTATTATTTATATCACTATCTGCATATGATTTTATATTTAATATACAAAACAATGAAAATAATATTAATATAAATCTAGCTTTAAATATTTTTTCCATATACTTTTCCCCTGATATTTACACTATTAATATTGATTTTTTATAATGTATATATATTTATAATTTGCCTAAATAATAACAGTTTAAAGTTCTTATTTCAAGCATTTTGTATCAAATTGTATATTTTTGGTTGCGAATATTATTTTTTGTATTATTTTACATAATTTTAGCACTATTTTTTACATTTTTAAAATTTTAATTATAATAATTTTATTATTATAATTTTCAACATAAAAGCTACATAAATATTTATGTAGCTTTTATGTTAGTATTAAATTTTATAATTTTTTAACCATTATTTTTTCCTCATTAATATCCAACTCTCCATTAAATTCAAATCCAAATTTTTTATATAAGTGTAACGCACCCGTATTATTCTCATATAAGCTTAGAAATATTTTATTACACTTATATTTGTTAGATAAATATTTTATTAAATTATCTAGCATAATACTACCAAGACCTTCACCTTGATATTTTTTATCTATCAAAAATCTATCTAACCATACTCTTCCATCTTCCCCTTCTCTAGGAAAAAATCCATACATTGCAAATCCAACTAGCATACCATCAATATAAAGTCCTGCTGGCTCATAAAACTTACATTCATCTGACTCTTTTAAGCATTCTTCAGTCGATTCAATATAAGAATTTTGATTTTCATTTATCCTTAATTTTAATATATCCTCTAAATTTTTATCATTTACTTTTTTAATCTCTATATTCATAATTTAGCCTCTCAAGTTATTAATATTATAATATTTTATTAATTATTTATTGAATTATGATATCAATGTTGTTATGATATCATAATAGTATATACGGTTACCGTATAGTCAATAGAGGGAGTTATTTATGAATAAAAATTTGGATAAATATTTTACCACTGGAGAATTTGCAAAACTATGTAATGTAAAAAAACAAACGCTTTTTCATTATGATAATATAGGTATTTTCTGTCCTGAAATAAAAGATGAAAATGGGTATAGGTACTATTCTTATCAACAATTTGAGATTTTCAGTGTTATTACAATTTTAAAGGAAATTAATATGCCTTTAAAAGAAATTAAATCTTATTTAGATAATAGAACACCAAGCTCCTTAATTAATCTTTTTAAAAACAAAATAAAGGAAGTAGATAAAGAAATCGAGAATTTAAACAAAATTCGTACATTAATGGAAATTAAAATTGATATCACAGAAAAAGCTTGTAATGTTAATCACTCTAAAATAAATTTAAAAATACAAGATGAAGAGTATTTAATCCTTAGCAATCCTATTGATAATACCAGTGATAAAGGATTTTTTAAGGCTGTGTCAGACCATATGGACTACTGTATTTGTAATAATTTGAATATTGGTTACTCTATAGAAGCAATTATTAATAAAGATAATATTTTAAAAGGTAATCATAATGGCTATTCTTACTTATATACAAAAGTAGATGATCTGCAACCTAGTCCTTTTATTTACATTAAACCTAAAGGCTTGTATTTAGTCGCTTATCATCAAGGTAGCTACCAAAATATAAAAGAAACTTATGATAAAATATTGCTATTTATAGATGAAAATAATTTAACTTTAGGTGATTACTCTTATGAAGAGTATATTTTAGATGAAGTCTCAGTTAAAGGTTATGAAAATTACCTAACTCAGATATTAGTTGAAGTAAAAAATATATAAAAAAGACACTGATACTTATCAGTGTCTTTTTTATTATCTACTTGTATATTCTGAGTATTGAGGTGTTGGCATTGAATATCCGCCAGCTACCTCTAAAATATCTCCAGTTATAAATGATGAATCATCACTAGCATAAAATAACACAGCCTTTGCTATATCTTCAGGTCTCCCCATACGATTTAATGGTACGTGTCTTAAGAATGAATCTATAAACTCGTCAGACATATTATCAATAGCTGCTTTAGTTGCTATAAGACCTGGTAGTACCGCATTACATCTAATGTTATCTCTAGCATATTGAGTTGCTATATTTTTAGTTAATGAATTTACTGCAGATTTCGAAACACAGTATGCTATTCTTGATAAATCTGGAACTACAGATCCTATACTAGAAATATTTACAATACTTCCTCCTCCATTTTTTATCATATATGGAACAGCTACCTTACATGGTAAATATACACTTTGAAGGTTATCCTTAACTATATTGAAAAATTCATCAGTATCACCATCTACAAGATTTTTATCAAGAGCTACATTAGTTCCTCCATAGTTATTCACTAAGATATCAATTCTTCCTTCATTTTTAACTACTTCTTCTATCATTAAAGTGTAAGTTTCTTCTTCTCTAGCATTAAAGTATACAAATTTAGCTTCTCCACCTTTTAAAACAATATTAGATATAACCTCATTTGCTAAATCTTTAGATCTAGCTGCTATATAAACTAATGCTCCATTTTCAGCTAAAATTTCTGCTGATGCTAATCCTATCCCCTTTGTTGATGATGTTACTACTGCAACTTTGCCTTGTAACTTCTTCATTGTTAATGCCTCCAGTATTTTTGTCATAAACCATATTTTTTACATTTTACCATTTAAAAATAGTACTAAATTCTAATATTTAGTACTATTTTTAATAAATTTATATTTTATTTATACCATTTTTAATCTATATATAAACTACAATATTTTATTATTAATTTTTTATTAAGAATATATATCTGAAAACTCTATATTACATTTTTCAATTCTAAGCTCTTCATAGTTATCTTTATTCATATTTTCATTTTCTTCTTCTACAGTTTTTATTGGAATTTCAAATATAAATTCAGTTCCTTCTCCTATATTACTTTTTACATATATATCACCATCATGCATATTTACCAGTGACTTAACTAATGATAATCCAATACCACTACCTTCACATCTTCTTGTTAACGCATTGTTTGCTTGTCCAAACCTCTCAAAAATAAAATCTAACTTTTCTTCAGATATACCTACCCCATTGTCCTTTACAGAAACAGTTATCTTTTTAGCAACTTGATTTAAGTCTACCATAATTTTACCGTGCTCATCTGTATATTTAATAGCATTAGATAAGATATTAAGCATAATTCTTTCTATTTTATCTGGGTCACAAGCTATAACAGATTCTTCAACATTAGTATCAAATATTATATCTATACCTTTATTTTCAACATATTGGGTTACAGACATTGTTATATCTTCTACTATTTTTACAATATCATAATTTTTAAGATTTATTTCATAATATCCAGTATCTATTCTACTCATATCAATTAAATTATTCACAAGCCTTAATAGTCTATATGAATTTTGCTTTATTGAATTAA
This sequence comes from Clostridium sp. CCUG 7971, assembly GCF_017590215.1. Classification (GTDB taxonomy): domain Bacteria; phylum Bacillota; class Clostridia; order Peptostreptococcales; family Peptostreptococcaceae; genus Faecalimicrobium. Next base: position 14,501 of record NZ_JAFFPK010000063.1, on the reverse strand, counting down.
TATAATTTAATAAATTTGTATCATCATTACAATATATAGAACCTTGATTTACTTTTCTATTTAATAACTGCATAGTCCCAAGAATTATATTAATAGGAGTTTTAAATTCATGAGATATATTAGCAAAAAATTCATTTTTTACACTCTCTAATTCAACTGCTTCTTGTAATGCTTTTTTTCTTCCTTTATCTTTTTTTCTTCCGTAATATCCCTAGCCGTCATAGCGTATGAGTCTTCATCCTTTAAATACATAGCATTAACATATAACCATCTGTATTCACCATTTTTACATAAGTATCGTCTTTGTCCACGCATTGTACTTTTATTATTTTTAAGCTCAATCCAAATATCATCAAAACTCTCTTTATCTTCAGGATGGATAATTTCATTCCAATTCATTGATAATAGCTCTTCACTACTCCATCCAAGAATTTTAGTCCATGACATACTTACCTTTTTTATATGTCCTTTGCTATCTATAATTCCTACAATATCAGCTGCAGTTTCTAAAAAAACCTCTAATTTATGTTCAGTTTCTTTTCTTTTATCAAATTCTACTTTGACTTCTTGAGACAAGGTAAAATTTTTAATTATTACAGCAATTTGCATACAAATTATTTTTATAGTACTATCTAAGTCATGTTTAGGAGTATTTCCTTTTTTATAGCTAAAACTTAGCATTCCAATAAGCTCATTATTAAGAGAAATACTATAACTTCCTATATATTCTATATCTTCTTCTGCAGATGGATCTATAGTTATAATATTTTCTACATCCTTAATACTTTTAATTCCCTCATTATCTTTTTTTTCTAAAATTTCTAAAGCTTTACTCCTCGATAAATTTATAAAACAATCTTTTGGAATGCTTTTTTTTGCATAATCAATTCTGACTTTAGGCTCTAATATTTCTTTATCAGCATTATATAGCATTATAGATATTACATCTGATCCTATATGTTCTAATACATTTTTGCATATCTGTTCTAGTAATCCATACAAATCAATTTCTTTATCACTATTTATTAGATTATTTAATGTAGCTATCTCAGCATAATTATCTGCAATTTTATCTTTTAAATTTCTTTCTGCTGTAATACTTTTTCCGACTCCAAGTATATACTTCAAATTACCATTTTCATCAGCTACAGGATATTTAAATTTTTCAAACCATTCTTCTTTTCCGTTACATGTAAATTTTTCTTCATAAGATTTAGCTCTATTGCTATTTATTATTTCTTTATCTATTTTTATATATTTTGTTGCATTTTCTAGACACCATATATCTTTATCATATTTACCTAAAATTTCCGACTTGATTTTATGTATACTATCCTCATAAGCTTTATTTACATACAAATATTTTCCATTTATATCCTTAATCCAAGCAGTAAATGGAGATTTATCTAGTAGTATTTCTAAATCATCTATTGAATAGCATCTTTTGCATACTTCCTTACCTATAATAAAAATCAAATTTTCGTTATTGTATATGTCTTCAATTATTTCACAGGTCATGCACATTACTTTATTAGACTTTGAGTATAAGTTCAAATCTATTTTCCCTTTATTTTTATATTTTAATAACTCTGTTAAAGAATTTCTGTCATTGGATAATATACTGGATACATTTAAATTTTGTATTTCCCTTTCATCATATTGCAATTTTAGTAATAACTTATCATTACAATATTTTATATATCCATTTTCATCCATTACCAAAATGTGTTCATCTAACTTATTAAAAAACAGCCTCATTAATTAATTTCCCCTCTATTTAAATGTGTGTATATTTTAATTATATATTAATATTACGTAATAAAAAATAATTTTCAATGAGTTACTATAAAAATAAAAGCTCACATTTAATAAATGCAAGCTTTTTTGTTATTTATTATTAAATTTTTTCTATGGTACTTGGAAGTATAATTACAAACTCACTACCTTCATCTTTTTTACTTTTAACATATATTTCGCCTTTGTGAAGTTCTATTATATGCTTTGTGATAGTAAGCCCTAGACCGCTTCCTCCTTTTGTTTCAGAGTCTGGGTCAATAACTTGATTAAATCTATCAAATATAGATTTATGATATTTTTCATCTATTCCGATTCCAGTATCCTTTACACTTATCTTTACTTTATCATCTAGGTCAGTTATATTAACTTCTATTTTCCCACCTTCTGGTGTAAATTTGGCAGCGTTACTAACTAAATTAACAATGCATCTATCTATTTCATCCTCATCACAAATTATATATTTTTCTTCTACGTCTGTGTCTATTATTAACTCAATTTCTCTAGATTCGATATATTCTTTTAGGCCTAGTGCAGCTTCTTCAACTATATATACAATATCATATTTATCTAAGTTAATTTTATAGTTTCCATGTTCAATTTTATTCGTGTCTATTATATTATTTATTAGGTTCAATAACCTTTTTGAATTTTTCTTCAATACGTCCATATAATGGGCTAATTTATCTTTACTTATTTCCTTTTCAGATTTATTAAGTTCTGTAATTAACTGTTCTATTGAATTAATTACATTCAAAGGAGTTCTAAGCTCATGAGATAAGTTTATAAAATAATTATTTTTATTTTTTCAAGTTTTATAACTTGATTTAAAAGCTTATTATTTTTTTTCATTTCATCTCTTAATTGCTTCGTTCTTTTATCTACTAGTATATCTAATCTTTTTACTTTAGTTGTGGTTCTATAAACTATAATGATAATTATAAATACATATAACATTATAGCCGTTTGGCTTTGCCAAAATGGAGGATTTATTGTAAACTTTAGACTACTCTCTTTTCCCATAACACCATTTTGATTTCTAGCTTTTATTTTGAATGTATAATCTCCAGGGTCTAAATCTGAATATATAGCTTCATTATTATTTACTAGAATCCATTTATCATTTAATCCTTCCATCTTATATTGATATTGTATATTTTTATTATTTTTATAATCTGGTATAAAGTATTTTATTCTTACTGTATTTGCATCATAATCAAATTTCTCATTATTTATATTTTTATATTCTTTACCTTGAACTTCAAAATCATCAAAAACAACATCTGGGCAGTACTCTAGATTTACAATTTCATCTGGATTAAATATATTTAGTCCACTAATTCCACCAAATAAGAATTCTCCATTTTTTCCTTTGTATGCTGCCTTACCATTAAATTCATTATTTTGTAAACCATCTACAATGCTTAGGTTTCTAAATTCCTTAGTGTTTACATCTAACTTTGATATTCCATTATTTGTACTAACCCAAGGATTATTGTTATTATCTAGTAAGACTCCATAAACTGTATTATTAGCTAATCCATCCTTTTGAGTATATGTAGTAAATTTTCCAGTAGTTTTATCGAATTTATTTAATCCATAATTAGTCCCAATCCATAAATATCCATACTTATCTTCTACTATAGACCTTATAGTATTTATATTATTATTATTTCTTCCATTTTCTCCATCAGTATTTTTATAATTTTTTAATGGCTCACTAGTAGAGTTTGGATCTATTTTTATTAGTCCACCACCTATAAATGTTCCTATCCAATAATTACCGTCTCTATCCTCATAAATTTCTTCAATATATATATCTTCTATTCCATAGTCTTTAAGTATTGGAGTTAAGTCTGTTATACTGTCATCTTTCGTATTTAAAATATTAAGGCCATCAGGAGTTCCAATCCACAAATATCCTTTACTATCTAAAAATAAACTTTTTATATTATCTCCTACTAGTCCATCTTTTTTTGTATATGACTTAACAGTCATATCTTTTTTATTTACTTTATTTAATCCTTCTCTACTACCTATCCAAATTATATTATCTTTACCTGTTATAACCTTTATTGAATTGCTATTTAAATCAAACTTACTATTTCCCTTATTGATATGTTTAATTTCATTTGATTTTCTATTTATTATATTTACACCGTTATCTTTAGTCCCAACCCATATTAAACCTTCTTCATCTTCATAAATTCCATGTATTACATTATCACTAAGAGAGTTTGTATTAAATGGGTCATTTTTATAGTGGCTTATTCTATGACTTGGATCAAATATACTTATCCCCGCGTAAGTCCCAACCCATATTAATCCACTTTTATCTTCTATAACCGTATATACAGTATTATTTATTAAACTATTAACATCATGTTGTTTATTTGTATATGTTATAAAGTTATCCTCTCTAGCTACATACTTAGATAATCCCTTATCTGTTCCTATCCATATATCTCCCCTTTTATCTTGAAGCATATTTCTAGTATAATTTTCTGGTATTGATTTTTTATTTTTTTCATCATGTTTGTATATTTTTATTTCATTAGTTTTTATATTTATTCTATTTAATCCATAGCCTCTAGTTGACGCCCACATGTATCCATTCTTGTCACTAAGAAGTCCATATACATCATTTCCACTTATACCATTTTTATGTCCAGAATAGTATTTATCTATTTTTTTGCTATTTATATTAATCTTATTTAACCCATCTCTAGTCGCTATCCACACATTACCATCTACATCCATTTTCATATTAGATACATCTTGGCTAGTTATATCTCCATTTTCATCTAATATCCTTTTAAAACTATCCATTTCTTCATCATAAATATTTATTCCATCAGATGTTCCGACTAATACTTCATTTTTTTCAGTTATTAAAATTGAACTCGTATAATAATGAGATAAATTTCCATTATCTTCACCATCGTAATAATTTTTTACATTACCGGTGTTAATGTTTATTTTACTTAACCCGTAGCAAGTTGCGATCCATACGTTTCCCTTTTTATCTTCAGCTATATTTAATATATAATTATCAGATATACTTTCTTTACTATCATCATTTTTATAAACTTTCATATCGTAACCATTATATCTATTAAGCCCATCATTTGTCCCCAACCATATGTAGCCTTTGCTATCTTGAAGTATTGCTTGTACTGTAGACTGTGATAGACCATCTTCGATATTAATATTTTTGAAAGTTACGTTATCATATGCATATATACTATTTATTGAAATTGATGATATAAATAATATTGCAATGAGTACAATTTTGTACTTATTTATTTTTATCATTTTTTACTCCTTTTAGACAAATTCCCCTTGTTTTCTCTAAATAATTATACTATATTTAATAACTTATAACTATGCCATAGAATAATATTTATAGTTTTTACACTCTGTAGAAATATAAAGAGCCTAATAGTTTAACTATTAGGCTCTTTATATTTTTAATAATATTTAATTTCAACTATTTTTCCTAAATCTATAAGTGCTTTTTTTAGTTTATTTAATACATATAATTTTATACTTAGTTCATTAGGAAAATCTGGATTTTGATGTGCAGGATTAATACTTCTTCCAATAAGCATTTTTATATGTGTACAATCCTCAAATAGTATTTTAGTAAGCTTAGATGCCCCATCTTCTTTATATATAAAGTCTAAATCTGTTGCCACTTTAAGCTTTTCTAACTTTTCTGTTGCCCTTTTTATCGTTAATACACCTTCTGTAACAAGATCAATTCCTTTTATATATCCCATAGGAGGTACCTCTTTATCAATTACCTCAAAACTTACTTTTATATCTTCATCTAGTTCTCTAGCTACTATATTACCTGCTGTACCACCACAAACAATCTTTTTACCAATAGTATTCATAAGTACCTCTACTACTTCTTTATCCATATTAGGATCTATGGGGGGGCCTGAAAATAAAGTAGCTTTACTTGGCCTAATTACTTTTATCGTTGCTACGGTTGCATCATCTCCTGGCTTTTGTATATAAAGTTGATCACATGCTCCTAAGAGCATATTAGTAATTGTCTTAGATGACATATCTTTGTTTGTATATTGTCTTAAATACTTATCTATATCTTCCCATTTCCATCCTAGATTTAGTACTATTCCTGCACCTGCATGAATAACCCCATCACTTACAAATACAAGGACGTCCTTTTCTTCTAATTTAAATTTACTTTCTTTTATCTTTCTTCCATTTATTTCTGTAGTATTCCATTCCAATTTTTTTATATGTCTATCATTTAGAAAAAATATACTTGGATTGTCAAACTCGACCACATATGCCATTCCATCTTTATCTATCTTTATAATTGTAAATGTAGAGTAAGCTAGTTTTCTAACAGAACATACTGGTAGTGTATGAATAATTGTATCTACTACATCCTCAATCGGTAAACCTTCTTTTAACATAGTAATAGCTATTTTTGATGTTAATGTTGCTAATATATTTGCCTTAACTCCACTTCCTAATCCATCAGATAATACTGCAATAAAACTATCTTCCCCATTATAAAACTCAACCTTATCTCCACATAACTCTTCTCCATACTTATTTAAACTACCACTTGCAAAATCTACAAAGAATTCCATTATATATTTCCCTCTTCCTCGTGAATAAGATTTTTAAGCTGAGTTAAAGTAACTTTAGTTTCAGCTGTTGTCTCACCTAAAAGGCTTGCAATTTCTTGGGCTACAGTCATTTGTTTATTAATAACCTTTTGGGCCATATTAATAGCATCTATTTTCATATTTTGAATTTTCTTTTCCATATATTCATTTCTAGTAATATCGTCTGCAATCCATATCATAAGCTGACTATGTTCTACCCAAATTATACTTTGTATAATTGTTGAATCGTATTGTTTAAGAGTCACTTTTTCTTTATATATATTTTTATTATTTTTTTTCACACTATAAAATTTTTCTTCTTCCAAAAACATCAATATTGGCAGACCTTTTACTACTTCTCTTTCCATATTAAAAAATTTTCTAGCTGCATGATTTAACTGAATAATGTCTAAATCCTTATTAGTTATTACTATCATATTAGGTGTTGTATCAAAAATTATATTTGTTATATTTTCTGATTTTTCTCTCATAAATGGCATACACATGTTTATTTCTGCCATGTTGTTGTATACTGCTACTGCCTTTTCTCTGCAAGTTTCATATCCACAGCTTCCACAATTTAATTCATCACTTTTTTTATATTTTCCCATAGTATTAAGTATTTCTATTACTTCTTTTTCACTCGGAATTTTAAGTGGTATATTTAATGATTGAAACTCTTTATGTACGCATATATTTGGTAAATATTTATCTTCTTCATTTGGTTCTTCTTCATTTTTAATTAATAAATTATTTGCATATCTATTAAGCTTTTCTTTACGTTCATAACAACTTATACCATCTTCAGGCATTCCAGATCCACCTATGCAGCTATGCCTACAACAACTCATTTCAAATAGTGTGTTTTTGAATTTCCCACTTTTTATGGACTCTAAAACTTGAATACATTGTTCTATTCCATCTACTGGTATAATATTTTTTTCAGTATTTTGATTACTAATGTCTTTAATTGGTTGACCTACTATTGGAAATAATCGTTTGTGAAGTGATATATTATTGAATATACTTTCTTCTAAATCATTTAATTTCATATTTTCTTCTTTAATCCATTTTTTTAACTCTTCAAATGTAAGCACTGCGTCTATAGATTCATCATCATAGGCTTCTACCTTTTTAGCTAAGCATGGTCCTATAAAAACTACCTTTGCATCTTTACCATACTTTTCTTTTAGTATTTTCCCATGACATATAAATGGAGATACAACTGGTATTAGATTGTTTATAATTTCTGGATAGTGTTTTTGAATAAGATTATTTACTGATGGGCAAAAGCTTGTTATATAAGTATTTTCTTCATCTTTATTTGCATATATATTATATTCTTTTATTATAGAATCTACAGCTGATATTGTTTCTTCTACATAATCAAATCCTAATTTTTTAAGTGCATTAGGTATTTTCGAACTATGCTCCCCAAATATGGATATAAAACTAGGAGCAATAGATGCTACCACTTTTTCTTCACTTTTTAAGAAATGTTTTACTATACTTTTTTCCGATCTAATCCCTTTGGTATTTTGTGGACATGCCTTTGAGCACCTTCCACATACAATACATCTTTCTTTAATAATTCTTGCTTTTTCATCTTTGACTCTAATTGCATTTACAGGACATACTCTTACACAGGCATAGCAATTCTTGCAATTTGTTTTAGAAAAATTTACAAACCACAAATAAATCCCCCCTTAAATATATGGAATTATGTTTTTTTCAAATATATCTTTTGCATTTTCTTGACATACAGATAAAACTTCTCCATCCCATCTCATAACTGAAACTGCTTGCGTACATTTTCCAAGACAAAATGATGCAAGTAGTTCAACTTCATCTTCAAGATTATACTCGCTAATTAAGTTTTTAAATATTTCTATTACTTCTTCTGAACCTTTTATGTGACATGCACTCCCTATACATATCTTTATAGATTTCATTATAGATACCCTCTCATCCTTATAATAAATACTTATATTATTTTTATTTATTTTATATTTGATTTATGATAAGTAAACTACAAAACAATATGGTTTACTTATATTTTAGTGACTTCCATGAACTATTTTAAATCCTTCTTTAGATAACATATCTTCATGTTTTTCATAATGTTTGCATTCTACTTTAATGCAATAAGCCAAGTGAATTACTTCTACGTTATTATTTTTAAGTTGATTAATTTTGTGACTCCAGTCCTCATCTTGTGTGATTGTTTCATTACATCCAGCGCAATAGAAGAAACTACTAAGTTCACAGTTTTCATCTTTATAAATTTCAAAAGCTTTTTCTGAATTATTATATGCTTTAAAACATCCTGAACCAGAGCATTTAGGTACTAATTTTCTACATGCCATTATCGCTATATTCATATTTATATCCCTTCTATTTTTTGTATTTTACTAATTATATATTATAATTATAACTTATATAAGAGCATAAAAAATAAGCAGAAGTAAAATACTTCTGCTTATTTTATTTATATATTATTATTTTGTTATTGACTTGCTTATTTCCATTGATAAATCTGCAACTATTGCTAAAGCAAAACATGTAACAGCACTTGTTAATTCAAATGATTGTGGAATAGCAAATATCTCTCTCATAAATGGTATTAATGTTACTGAGAACATACATAAACATATTACAACTGCACCTAATGCATATTTATTGCTTGTAATTCCTAATTTAAATATCGTCTCACTATTAGATCTTGATGCAAATGTTTGTAGTATTCTAGATAAAGTAAGAGTCGCAAAAGCCATTGCTGTACCTAATTGTGGTGAATGCTTCATACCTATATACTGAGCTATTATTGTAACTATACCTATTATACTACCTCTAATTAATACAGTTTTTAATGTTCCTCCTGCTAATATACTCTCATTAGGGTCTCTAGGAGAATTATTCATAACACCTTTTTCTGGTTTTTCAAGTCCAAGAGCTATTGCTGGTAGAGAATCTGTTACTAAGTTTATAAATAATAACTGTAATGTTGTGAATGGATTTGCCCAGTCAGCCATTACTGCGAATAATATAGCTATTATCCCTCCTAAGTTACCTGAGAAAAGATATGTTATTGATTTTTTAATATTATTATAAACTGTTCTACCTACCTCAACAGCATTTACTATCGTTGAGAAGTTATCATCAAGTAATACCATTGCTGACGCATCCTTTGCAACTTCAGTACCACTCCCCATACCTATACCTATATCTGCTTGTTTTAAAGCTGGAGCATCATTTACTCCATCTCCTGTCATAGCACAAACTTTACCTTTTCTTTGCCATGCTTTTACTATTCTTATTTTATTTTCTGGTGAAACTCTAGCATATACTGATATTTTTTCTAATTTTTTATCTAGTTCTAAATCACTTAAAGCATCTAGCTCTTGACCTGTAAGTGCTAAGTCTCCATCTACCATAATACCTATATCTTTTGCTATTGCAGCTGCTGTTGTTTTATGGTCTCCTGTTATCATTACAGTTTTTATTCCTGAGTTTTTAGCTTCAGCTACTGCTTCATATACCTCTTCTCTTGGAGGGTCTATCATTGCCATAATACCTATAAGAGTTAAATCACATTCATCCTTGATTGATGGTACAAAGTTTTCATCTTTTATATCTTTACTAGCAAATGCTAAGACTCTTAATGCTTTATTTGAAAACTCTTCATTTACACTTTTATATTTATTTATTATCTCTTCACTTATTGGAACTATTTCTCCATTATTTAATGCATGTTTACATCTACTAAATACAACGTCTGGTGCTCCTTTAGTAAACATAACTACTTCATTGTCTATCTTATTTATAGTAGACATAAGTTTTCTATCACTATCAATGGTAATTCATTTAATCTACTGTATTTTTCTCTTAGTTTTTTATAATCTAAATTATTTTTATCTGCATAATTTATAAGCGCTACTTCTGTTGGATCTCCTATTTCTACACCTTCATTAGTTACATCTGAGTCATTACATAGTATAGAAGCTAAAGATAAATCCCACTCTTGATTTGCCATATTATCTAGTGCTACTTCTTTACCAGATATATTTTCATCTAATATACCTTCTTTGATTCCATACATGTAAGAATTTACTACTGTCATTTTATTTTGAGTTAGTGTACCTGTTTTATCTGTACATATAACACTTGTTGAACCTAAAGTTTCAACTGCTGGTAATTTTCTTATTACAGCTTGCTTTTTTGCCATTATATTAGTTCCAACTGCTAAAACTATTGTAACTATTGAAGATAATGCTTCTGGTATAGCTGCTACCGCGATTGCTATTGCAAACATAAATGAATCGATTAACTGAGCACCTCTAAATACTTGAACTCCAAATATTATAGCTGCTAATATAACAATTCCTACTCCAAGCTTCTTACCAAAATCATCTAGTTTATGTTGAAGTGGAGTTTGTTTATTTTCAGCATTTTCTAGTAAATTAGCTATTTTACCAACTTCTGTTTTCATACCACATTCAGTTACTATATACATAGCCCTTCCGTATACTACCATAGAACCACTAAATACCATATTTTTTTGATCGCCTAGCGGAACTTCTTTGTCTATTTTTTCTTCATGTTTAAGTATAGGCTCTGATTCTCCAGTTAACATACCTTCTACAACTTTAAAAGTTTGAGCTTCCATTATTCTACCATCTGCAGGTACATAATCTCCTGCTTCTAAAATAACTATGTCCCCTGGTACTAATTCTCTTGATGGTATTGTAATTTTTTTATTATTTCTCATTACCTTAGCATTTGGAACTGATAATTGCTTTAAACTTGCAAGTGATCCTTCAGCTTTTCTAGTTTGAATAACTCCCAATACTGAATTTAATATTAAAACTGTAAATATTATTGCTGACTCAAACCTTTCTCCTAAAAATACTTGAACCAACGCTGCAATTAAAAGAATTATAACTAATGGATCCTTAAAACTATCTACAAATAGTTTCCACGTTGGTGTTTTTCCTTTTTCATCCAACTCATTATATCCATATTTCTCTAATCTAGTCTTTATTTCTACTTCTGATAATCCACCTAAATTACTTCCAAGTTCATTTACTACATCTTTAAACTCTTTTTTGTAAAACATAATTATCCTCCAATTTTTCTATTATTATTTTCTCCAATTTTCTTATAATTATTTTAATTATAAATTTTTGAAAATAAAAAAGACCTCCAAAGTAGAATTTTTAATCTACTTAGAAGGTCTTGCTAACAAGCTTATGTACTCGCTAATCAACCGGGAATTATATCCGAAATGACGATTGATTATCACTTTTGTGAAAGCTACTCCCCTTCAAGGGAATCTTTATTTATTTGTATAAATATTATACACCTTTACTGAAATTATCGCAATATATAATTATATTTCTAACTAGTTTCAATAAGGTGTATATAATTTATATATGCTTTAATATATTTATATGTTACATATTTTTGTCTATGCATATTTTTATAAATATTTATTGCAATTTTTTTTAATAGGTATCATTATAACCATATGAAATTCTTTTGTTTTATTGTTATATTCCCAATCTAAGTTTCCAGAGTACTTTTTTAGAGATTTATTAATATTTCTTATACCATAACCATGAAGTTCAACTTCTTTTTTACTCGTAATAAACTTATTTAATTTAAATATAGGACTATTATCACAACTATTTAAAAGATTTATAACAATAAAACTTTTATTAAAACAATGAATTTTTAATAAAATATCCTTAGATTCACTTTTTTTACAGCTATCAATAGCATTATCTAATAAATTAGTTATTATAGTGCATACATCTTTGTCTTCTATAAAATCCATATTTATATTTTGTATTTCATGAGTAAAGTTTATATTATTTTCTTTCATTAATAATACTTTTTCATTTATAATAATATCTACTAATCTATTTCCTGTTATAGTAGAATAAGATAACTGACTTATGTCACTATTTATACTATCTACATATTCAACTACCTTTTTAGCATCCAAATCTTTTGCTAAGCCTTTAATACATATTAAGTGATTTTTTATGTCATGTATAATCTGTTTTGTTTGTTCATACTTATTTTCTACTATATTATAATGTTGTAATATTATTTTATTCTTTTGTTTATCAAGTTCTACTCGTCTTACTTTTTTTGAATTATAAATAGTAACCGCAAGTATTCCAGCTATAATAAAACATGATATAGCAGTTATTATAGTTATATTTATCTGATATATTACATCTTCTTCAAAAGATTTTATTTCTTTGTAAAATATATCATTTATATTATCTATTCTTGCTGATGTAGATATAATCCAATTATAGTCTTTATATAATTTTGAATAAACGATGTCTTTATCTTTTTTATTTTCATTTCTTTTTAAAGAAACATCATAAGGTGAATTATAATAAATCTTATAAAATGATTCTCCATCTTTTTTTATTTCTTCTAATTCTTGTTTAAATATTAAATTCCCACCATGATCTTCATCATTTGTTGATCTATACTTACCTTCTAGTTTTCTATTATCTGGATGTACAATGTTTTTTGCGTAATTGTCTCCTCCATCATAACTTATTATTTCTTTTATCCATATATATTTATTATCCTTCAATTCTGTGTTTCTTATTTTTCTTTCTATTATACTTTTTGTTTTTTTCTCAAAATTTTCTTTTGATATCCCTGCTATGAGTATTTGTTTAGAGTTATTTAATTCTTTGTCTATATAAAATTCGTAGTTTTTTAAATAATTTTCTAAATCTTCACTGCTATTTATAGATTTTTCATTTATACGAGTATTTTTAGAATAAACTACTTTTGATTGTTCTTTGTCCCAAACAAATGATTCTATAATAGATAATCCTTTAATATAGTCTTTTAAATCTTCTTCTGACAATACATCTACTATTTTCTCTAAAGCTTTAATAGACTTTTTAGCCTCAATATATATATATTCTCGCTCAATATCTATTTCATTTATAGTATTATCTATGATTTCCTTTATAGTTTCTTTTTTAGATTCTTCAACTATTCTATATATTTCATTTATACTGCTAACATGAATTTTATTTATTCTTAAAATATAACTCGTTGAAAGCATAACTATAAAAACTATACAAAATGCCATAACAAACATATATGATGTACTTCCGAATATTTTTTTTTTCATATAGTATTTAATCACTCCATTTTAAAACAAAAAGTCACCTATACAAGGTGACTTTTTGTAATCTATATTTGACCTATATATTTTATAAATCTAGTTTTAAAATCTTTATATTTCCTCTGTGAAACATAGATTGTTTCTCCGTCTATTAATGTTACTTTTTCTTTAGATATACCCGTCACATAGTTCATATTCACTAAATAACTACTATGAGGATTTGCAAATCCATATGGATATAGTTTCTTATTCCAATACCTCAAGGTCTGATTACTAGTATATACCCCCGAAGTTGTATTTATATGCACTTTCCGATGCAATATTTCTAAATATCTTATATTTTGAATTGATATAGTTTTTAAATCTCCATCACTAGTAATAGTTATAAAGGCTTTTGTTTTATTAACCGCATTAATTATATTGTTTATTTCTTCATAAAATTTATCTTCATCTATTGGCTTTACTATGTATCTAAAAGCATTTACATTATACCCCTCTGGCCAATATTTTTCTATTGCCGTTACAAACATCAGTTTAATATTTTCATTGGTTTTTCTAATTATTTTAGCAACTTCTATCCCATTAATTTGATCCATCTTTATATCTAAAACTATAATATCATATTGATCATATCCATTTTCTATCAATAATTCTCCAGATGAAAATTTATCTATATTAAATACTACCTTTTCAATCTCTTCGTATTTTCTAAATAGACGTTCTAATTGATTTGCTTGAATTATTTCATCTTCGCAAATTGCTATATTGTACATATCTCCCCACCAACCAAAGTTCAATTTTATACTTCTGTAATTACATATGCTTTACATTTCCCCAATAAATGTAAAGCATATGTAATTACAGAAATAGAATTCACTAACACATTAGTG
>NZ_JAFFPK010000062.1 GCF_017590215.1 Clostridium sp. CCUG 7971 | reverse complement strand
AAAACCTAAAATAATAGTAAGGTCGATTCCATTTCAAAACAATAATGACAAACAAGTTTACTTTGTAGGAGGAGGTCTAGCTTCTCTAGCAGGAGCAGCATATCTTATAAGGGATTGTAATTTTAAAGGTGAAAATATACATATTATAGAAGGAATGAAAATACTAGGTGGTAGTAATGATGGTGCAGGAGATGTTACCAATGGATTTATATGCCGCGGTGGTAGAATGCTAAATGAAGAGACATATGAAAATTTCTGGGAACTATTTTCAAGCATTCCATCAATAGATTCACCAGGTATGAGTGTTACAGAAGAAATTCTTAATTTTGATCATTTACATCCAACGCATGCACAAGCTAGATTAGTTGATAAAGATGGGTTTATACAAGATGTAACTAGTATGGGATTTAATAATGCAGATCGTATGGCTCTTGGTAAATTAATGATTACGCCAGAAGAAAAATTAGATGATATGACTATAGAACAATGGTTTAAGCATACGCCACATTTCTTTACAACAAACTTTTGGTATATGTGGCAAACGACTTTTGCTTTCCAAAAATGGTCAAGCTTATTTGAATTCAAACGCTATATGGAGCGTATGATATTTGAATTTTCTCGTATAGAAACATTAGAAGGGGTTACACGTACTCCTTATAATCAATATGAATCTGTAATACTTCCATTAAAAGAATATTTAGATGAATTTGGAGTTGATTTTAGTATAAACGCTACTGTAACAGATTTAGACTTTAAAGAAGGAGATGAAATTACAGTAACTAAAATTCATATAGAAGACGAAAGTGGGAAAAAAGTTATTGAATTAAATCCAGGAGATGTTTGTATTATGACAAACGCTTGTATGACAGATAGTGCTACATTGGGAGATTTTAATACGCCAGCAGAGTATAATCCTAATAAGCCAATATCTGGTGAATTATGGTCAAAGGTAGCTAAGAAGAAACCAGGTTTAGGAAATCCAGAACCATTCTTTGGTAATCCAGATCAAACAAACTGGGAAAGTTTTACAGTTACTTGCAAAGGTAATAAATTGCTAAAATTAATAGAAAAATTCTCAACTAATATTCCAGGAAGTGGAGCATTAATGACATTTAAAGATTCAAGTTGGTTAATGAGTATAGTGGTTGCAGCACAACCACATTTTAAAAATCAACCTATTGATACTACAATTTTCTGGGGATATGGGTTATATACAGATAAAGTAGGGGACTATGTAAAGAAATCAATGCGTGAATGTAGTGGTAAAGAAATGCTAATAGAATTATTACATCATTTACACATGGAAGATAAAATTGAAGAGATTATGGAAGATGTTATAAATGTCATTCCATGTATGATGCCTTATATAGATGCACAATTCCAACCTCGTAAAATGAGTGATCGTCCAAACGTTGTGCCAAAAGGATCAACTAACTTTGCTATGATTAGTCAATTTGTTGAGATTCCAGAAGATATGGTATTTACTGAGGAGTATTCTGTTCGTGCAGCAAAGATTGCCATATATACTTTATTTAATGTAGAGAATAAGAAGATATGCCCAGTAACACCTTACAAAAAAGACCCAAAAGTATTATTACAGGCACTAAAAACTTCTTATAGATAAAGTTAAAATGAAAATGCTAATATGTATTTTTATATATTTAGTACTATATGTCTTTTATAATTTAAAGTTTAATAGCAAAATTTACAAAAGTAAATATAGTATAAAATACATATGATATAAGCAAATTATAATAGAAATTTAAAACATTAAATTTCATAAACTTTAGGAGGTTATTTATGTCAAATAAACCATCAAATCCAAATGCAAAACAAGCCTTAAATCAAATGAAGCTAGAAATAGCAAATGAAATAGGAATGGATATGAACAATATAAATGGAGCAAGTAAAACTGCTCAACAAAATGGTCAAATAGGTGGGCGTGTTGGTGGAGCTATGAGCAGAAAGTTAGTTGAAATGGGAGAAAAAGAACTGCTTAGAAGATATGGTGGTCAAGAATAATATCAATAAAAATATGGTAGAGAAAAATCTCTACCATATTTTTAATTACTTTACTTTATTAAAAAGCCAGAAGTAATATTTTGTAAATTATGATAAAATGGTTATGTTATTAATAAAAATAATAGCTATAAATTACTAAGTAATAATCTTCAAGTTTTAAATAAGTAAATAGTAATATATAAGGAGAATAACAATGAAATTATTTATGGAAAAAACAAACGTACAAAAATTTAGTAGTACAAAAGAATTTGTAGAAGAATTTCAAATAGGAGAAGATGATTTTATACTTGTGAGTAAGAGACTATATGAAAAATACTTTAGTTTATTAGATATAAAAGCAACTGTAATATATAAAAATAAATATGGAGCCGGAGAGCCTACAGATATAATGATGGACAGTTTACTTGAAGATTTTAATAAAAGTAACTGTAAAAGAATTATTGCAATTGGTGGCGGTGCAGTAATTGATATGTCAAAAATACTAGTATTAAAAGATGGAAAATCTGCTGATGATATTTTTAATAAAAGAATCCCTCTTAAAAAAGTAAGACAATTAATAGCGATTCCAACTACATGTGGAGCAGGATCAGAAGTTTCAAATATAAGTGTTACAGAGATGACAAAATTAAATTCTAAATTCGGTCTAGCTATAGACGAGCTATATCCAGATTATGCTGTTCTTATTCCGGAACTTTTAACGGACCTTCCATATAAATTTTTCGCTACAAGTGCAATTGATGCACTTATTCATGCAATAGAATCATTTATGTCACCAAAAGCAAATATGTATACTGAAGTATTTAGCAAACAAGCAATGGAAATGATTTTAGAAGGATTTAAAAAAATAGCAAAAGATGGTCAAGATGCACGATTCTCAATCCTTGACCAATTTCTTACAGCAAGTAATTTAGCAGGAATAGCATTTAGTAATGCTAGTAATGGAGTAGTACATGCTATGAGTTATCCTTTAAGTGGATGTTATCATGTGCCTCATGGTGAAGCTAATTATTTATTCTTTATAGCTGTATTTAAAGAATACAATTCTAAAAATCCAAATGGAAAGATAAAAATACTAAATGATCTTTTAAGCAATATATTAGATTGTGATGTTCATGAAGTATATGAAAAAATTGAAGAATTATTAGATAAGATTATAAGTAGAAAGAATTTAAGAGAGTATGGAATGAAAGAAGAAGATATAGAAAGCTTTGCAGCAAGTATTGTTGAAAATCAACAAAGATTACTTAGTCAAGGATATGTTCAATTTTCAGAAGAGGAACTTGCAGGTATTTATAGAAAACTATTTTAAAATCATATAAAGATTACATACAAAATAGGTCTGAGTTTAAGTTCAGACTTATTTTTATACAATATATTAGGACATATATAAATAATAAAAAAATAATTAATATAGTCTATGAGGGGTATAAGTATAAAAATAAGATATTATGATTTTGGAATAATATAAAACTTAAAATAATGTGTTAGATAGTTACAAAAAAGTACCTAATTGCATAAGAAAACATACAGTATTAATATTATTACATAAAGAAGAATAAATTAAAAATTATAGGAGAGTGAACCTTATGGCACAAATAATAAAAACAAATGAATTTTCAAATAAAGTTGAAAATAAAGATGGGATAGTAGTAGTAGACTTCTTTGCAACTTGGTGTGGACCATGCAAAATGTTATCACCAGTATTTGAATCATTAGGAAATGATATGGAAAATGAAGCAGACTTTTTAAAAGTTGATATAGATCAAAGTATGGAATTAGCAGAAAAATTCCAAGTAACTACAGTACCAACAGTAATAGTATTTAAAGAAGGAAAAGAAATGGATAGATTAGTAGGATTTATACCTAAAGAAAACTTAAAAAACAAAGTAGAGTCATACTTATAAGATAAAGTGTAATTCAACTAGTTACAAAAAAGTGCCTAGTTGAATAGAGATATATATAGTAGTAATCTAATTATAGAGAGAAAAATAAATCAAAAATTATAGGAGAGTGAGCATTATGGCACAAATAATAAAAACAAATGAGTTTTCAAATAGAGTAGAAGATAAAAATGGGATAGTAGTAGTAGACTTCTTTGCAACTTGGTGTGGACCATGTAAAATGTTATCACCAGTATTTGAATCATTAGGAAATGATATGGAAAATAAAGCAGACTTTTTAAAAGTTGACATAGATCAAAGTATGGAATTAGCAGAAAGATTCCAAGTAACTACAGTACCAACGGTAATAGTATTTAAAGAAGGAAAAGAAATGGATAGACTAGTAGGATTTATACCTAAAGAAAACTTAAAAAACAAAGTAGAATCATACTTATAAAATAAAAAAACTCATTTAAATAAATGAGTTTTTTTATTTTATATATGCTAGTTACTAAAAAGTAACTTATTAAATAATAGCATCTAATTTGATATATTGTTAATAGACACAAAATAGACATAAGGAGAAGGACCATGATAAGTAAAAATATAAAGATTTCAGCAGGACTGGCAATAGTGGGTACTGCTATATCAATACCTTATACATATGCTAATAATCAAGAAGGAATAGTAAACACAAGTGTTTTAAATATAAGAACTGGACCTAGCACAGATTACAATGTAATATATAAAGCAAAAAAGTCTGAAAAAGTAAGTATTATAGAAAATAATAATGGGTGGTATAAGGTAAAGTTATCAAATGGAAAATTAGGATGGGCAAGTTCTAATTATATAAAAATATCACAAACTAATTCAAACTCGAATGACACAGTACAGAATAACTCAGTAAGTTTGTCTGGACAAAAAGGTAAAGTAAATGTTAGTTCAAAGTTAAACTTAAGAAAAGAAGCCTCAACGAATTCTTCGATAATTACTAAACTAAGTAATGGGCAAGTTGTTGATCTATTAGAAAAAAGTAATGGATGGTACAAAGTAAAATTATCAAATGGACAGGTAGGATGGGCAAGTTCTGATTATATAAATTTATATAAAGTAGAAAGCAATAATAAACCAGCGGAATCTGATAATGAATCAAAACCTCAATTAAATAAAGTACAAGCAATAGTAAAAAAAGCTCATGAACAATTAGGAAAGTCATATGTATGGGGAGCAGAAGGACCAAATAGTTTTGACTGTTCTGGGCTAGTTCATTATGTATATGGTCAACATGGAATAAAAACACCGAGAGTATCAAGAGATCAATATAAAGCAGGAAAATCTGTAAGTCAATCGAATTTACAACCTGGAGATTTAATTTTTTCTAGTACAGATGGAAGTGGAAGAGTAACTCATGTTGGAATCTATGTAGGAGAAGGTAAAATGATACATGCCCCTAATTCTAAAGGTGTAGTAAAAAAAGTAGATATAAACGCATCTTATTGGCAAAAGGCATATGTTGGAGCTAAAAGGATAATATAGATGGAGGAAACATGTTTAAATTAATAGATATAGAGTCGAAAAAAATAATTGATAAATATTTTGATTTAGTAGATTATGAAGCCTGTGAATATTGTTTTACGACTTTATATATGTGGAAAGATTTATATAATATAAAATATTACCAAGAAGAAAAATTTATAATAATATCTGGAGAGTATGAGGGAAAGTTTTTCTTCATACAACCACTTGTATGTAAAGATAATATAAAGTATGCTATGCATTTTATACTCAATTATTTTAAAGAGAATAATAAAAAACTAATTTTAAAAGCAATAACAAAAGATTTTATAGATTATATAGAAAGTGAATATCCAAATAAATTTAATTATATGGAAGATAGGGATAATTTTGATTATGTTTATGAAGGTGAAAGTTTAAGAACTTTAGTTGGAAAGAAAAATCAAAAGAAAAGAAACCACTTAAATTATTTTTTAAAAGAGTATGATAATATTGAATATAAAGCATTAAACGAAAGTAATTTTAATGAATGTATAGAATTATTAGATAGTTGGATGGATAATAAAGAAATAGATAAAGAATTAGAAACTGAAAAAAAAGCTATAGACAAAATATTTAAAAACTATAAATATTTAAAAGATAAAATAAAAGTTGGAGGAATATATATTGATAATAAATTACAAGCATTTTCTATAGGTGAAATGCTGACTGATGATATGGCATTAATACACATTGAAAAAGCCAATCAAGATATTAGAGGTTTATATCAATATATTAACCAACAATTTATAGTTAATGAATTTAATGAAGCTAAGCTTATAAATAGAGAAGAAGATTTAGGAATAGAAGGTCTTAGAAAAGCAAAGCTTTCATATCATCCAATAAAATTTACTGAAAAATACACAATAACAGTGTTATAAATAAAAAAGAGCATATATCTATGCTCTTTTTTATTTATATAAATTAGGTTACTAATAAGTGCCTAATTGTTGGATATGAAGACAATTGTTATAGTAAATATATAAACTAACTAAAGAAAGGCTAATTAATGCAATTAGACAATAGGTGAAATTATGAGATATGATATAGCAATAGTTGGTAGTGGTCCTGCAGGACTTGCAGCAGCAGTAAATGCAAAAATTAGAAATAAAAACATAATTGTATTTGGAAATGACAATATAAGTGCAAAGCTTGTAAAAGCGCCATCAATAGATAACTACTTAGGTATTAATAATATAAGTGGATTAAACTTAAAAATAAATTTAAAGAACATATAGATGAGATGGGTATAGAAATAACTGAAAAAAGAGTTAACAATATATACAGTATGGGTGAGTACTTTGCAATAGCTTGTGGTGATGATATGTATGAAGCGACTACAGTTGTATTAGCAACTGGTGTAGAGTATGGAAAAATGTTAAAAGGTGAAGAAGAATTTTTAGGAAAAGGTGTAGGATATTGTGCAACATGTGACGCAATGCTATATAGAAATAAAGATGTTGCAATAATAGGACATAATCATGAAGCAGAAGAAGAAGCAAACTTTTTAAGTGAAATAGCAAAAAGTGTTACTTATATACCTATGTATAAATTAGAAAGTAAGCTTAATGATAGTATAAATATAATGGAAGATAGACCAGTAGAAATAAAGGGAGATAAATTAGCTAATAAATTAGTATTAAAAAATAGTGAACTAGATATAGATGGTATTTTTATAATAAAAGATAGTGTTTCTCCAAAATATATGGTTCCAGGATTAGAAGTTGAAGGACCTCATATAAAATGTGATAAAGACATGAATACTAATATTGAAGGTTTATATGTGGCAGGAGATTGTGCTGGTAAGCCATATCAATATTTAAAATCAGCAGGGCAAGGTCAAACTGCAGTATCTAGTGCTATTTCATACTTAGATAAAAAAAGGATTAAAAATAAAATGGCTGTAAACGCTTAATATAATTAACAAAAACTCATTGGCACTTTGCTAATGAGTTTTTTATTTGAAAACTAACTTACAAATGGTATAATATAAAAAATTAATAAATGACAAAGTTAATTAAATGGGAGGATATAAAATGCAAAACATGTATAGTATAGATGAAATAATATATGATTGTCCAGTGGAAGCTTTATCTAGTATATTAGGAAAAAAATGGGTTGCAGGAATAATATGGGAGCTTCAAAATAAAAAAGTTAGATTCGGAGAATTACAAAGAAGCCTTGAAGGATGTAGCAAAAAGATGCTAACACAACAACTTGAATTATTAATAAATAATGATATTGTAGTTAATGATAAAAAAATAAGCAATAATGCTGTGGAATCTACTTATTACCTGAGTGAATCAGGATTAGCATTACTTCCTATTATGGAGACAATGATTTATTGGAGCAATAGTAACCTTGCTTGTGGTAAATAAAAAATTGAATACTAAGGGTAGTTACAAAAAAGTGCCTAATTGAGACCAAGACCCTTCCTTGCTATATTATATGTATAAGATAAATACGAAATATTATATAGTAAGGAAGGGTTGATTAATATGACAAAGAAATTTGATGCCATAATAATAGGATTTGGAAAAGGTGGAAAAACATTAGCTGGAGACTTAGCTAATAGGGGACAAAAAGTAGCTTTAATAGAAAGGTCTTCAAAAATGTATGGAGGAACTTGTATAAATCAAGCATGTATACCTACTAAGATTTTAGAAAATGAAGCTAGTATAATAAGAAGAGAAAATATAAATGAATATGATAAAATGAAAGTTAAATATGAAGAATCAATAAACAAAAAAGAAACTTTAATTACTAAATTAAGAAATGCTAATTATAATAAATTAAATTCAAATGAAAATATAACTATATTCACAGGACAAGGTTCATTTGTAGATGAAAGAACTGTTGAAGTTAACACGATAGATGGAGAAAATCTTTTATTAGAAGGGAAAAAAATATTTATAAATACAGGATCAAAACCATTTATCCCGAATATAAAAGGAATAGAAAATTCTAATATAGTTCATACAAATGAAACTATAATGAATTTAAAAGAATTACCTAAAAAAATGACTATAATAGGTGCAGGCTTTATAGGTTTAGAGTTTGCAGGTATATATAGTTCATTTGGAAGTCAAGTAACTGTTATAAATACTCATAGCACTATATTACCTAAAGAAGATGAAGAAGATACTAATGAAATAATAAATATATTACAAAAAAGAAATGTAAGATTTATAAATGAAGTATCTATAAAAGAAATAATAGAAGAAAATAAATTAGCTAAGTTAGTATATATACAAAATGGTGAAGAAAAAGAGTTATCAAGCGATATAGTTTTAGTGGCTACAGGTAGAAAAGCAAATACTGAAGGGTTAAAGTTAGAAAATGCGGGTATAAAGTTAGACACTAGAGGATTTATAAAAGTAAATGATGTATTAGAAACAAATGTAAAAAATATATGGGCATTAGGTGATATAAACGGTGGACCACAATTTACTTATATATCATTAGATGATTATCGTGTAATAATTGACCAATTATTTGGAGATAAAAGTAGAAAAACTAGTGATAGAAAGAATGTTCCAAGTGCACTGTTTATAGACCCAGCATTCTCTAGGGTGGGATTAAATGTAAAAGAAGCTAAAGAAAAAGGTTACAATGTATTAGTGGCAAAAATGGCTACAGAAGCCATACCAAGAGCTAAACAAATAGGAAAAACTGAGGGTTTTATAAAAATAGTAATAGATAAAGATAGTGAAAAAGTTTTAGGTGCAACTATGATTGCCCATGAATCTAGTGAAATGATTCATCTTATACAATTAGCAATAGATTTAGACGTTAAATACACTTATTTAAGAGATAGAATATATGCACATCCAACTATGACAGAATCTCTTAATGATATATTATCATCAGCGATGATAAAAGAAGTATAGTATTAAATTAATAATTTAGAGGAGTATATAATGGAAAAAATAAACTTAGTTGTGGTGTTTTTAGAAGGAATATTATCCTTTTTCTCGCCGTGTATATTGCCTATACTACCAATATACTTAAGTATGCTATCAAACAGTAGTATAAACAATTTAAAAGATGAACGTACTAGATTTACAAGTAGTTTACTGTTTAAAAATACCTTATTCTTTACATTAGGTATATCAACTACATTCTTTATATTAGGATCATCAGTAAATGCTTTAAGCTCATTTTTTAATACTAATAAGGATATAATAATGTCAATTGGTGGTCTTGTTATAGTCTTTATGGGTATGTTTTATATGGGTCTTATCAAATCATCTTTATTAAATAGAGAAAAAAGATTTAATATGAAAGCTAAGGAAATGAATCCTATTTCATCATTTTTATTAGGATTTACATTTAGCTTTGGATGGACGCCATGTATAGGACCAATACTTGCATCTGTGCTTATAATGTCATCAAGTTCTAATAGTGTAGCTACATCAAATTTACTTATAGTAGTTTATACTATAGGCTTTATACTACCTTTTATACTAGTATCATTATTTTATAATAAATTGTTCAAAACAATAGATAAAATAAAAAACTATATGGATGTAATTAAAAAAATTGGTGGAGTTATACTTATAGTATCAGGGTTAGTTATGTTTGCAAATGGATTTGATGGAACTATTAATCATTTCAATGCATCAAATAAAAGTAAAGTTGAAAACAACCAAAATCAAAATGATAAAGAAAATAGTGAGAAAGTAAAAGCTTTAGATTTCAATTTATATGACCAATATGGAAAAGAACATAAATTAAGTGATTATAAAGGAAAAACTATATTTTTAAATTTCTGGGCTACATGGTGTCCTCCTTGTAGAGAAGAAATGCCATATATAGAAGAATTATATAAAGAGTACAATAAAAATAATGATGATGTTGTAATACTTGGAGTAGCATCTCCAAATTTAGGGAATGAAGGTAGTCAAGAACATATAAAAAGCTTCTTAACTAAAGAAGGTCATACTTTCCCAGTAGCACTTGATGATGGTGGAAGTTTAGTCTACCAATATGGAATAAATGCATTCCCATCAACATTTATAATAGATAAAGAAGGATATATAACTCAATATGTCCCAGGAGCAATGAATAAAGAAACTATGAAACAACTTATAGAAAGCTTTAGATAAAGGTGATTTTATGAAGATAAATATAAAAAAGCTTAGTAATTATCTAATGAATACAGGGATATTATTATCCCTGTATAGTTTATATGTGGTATATTATAGCAGAAAAAGTATGCCACCAGGAACATGTCCTATTGATGAAAATAATAATTTATTATATGTATCAATAATCATATCAGCTTTAGGTTTTATAACATCATTTATTCAAAGTAAAGAAGAATAAAATATATAAATTAGACATTATGAAAGGAGGAAGCAATATGAACTCAACATTTTTTTCACAATTTCTTATGGTAACAAATGTATTAACATTAGTTTCAATAGTAATATTAATAGGACTATTCTTTATAACTAAAAAGTTAAGTAAAAAGGTAAATTTTACAAAGTTGATGATAATATCAACTTTATTAGGTATAGGACTAGGGGTGGTAATTCAGTGTATAGCTAGATTCCCGAAAGATCCAAGTACTATAACATGGTTAAATGAAGTAAACAAGTGGTATGGACTTATAGGATACGGATTTATGGATATATTAAAAATGCTTGTAGTGCCACTTGTATTTGTATCGATAATAAGAGTTATTATGAATTTAAAAGAAGGCGAAGATATAAATAAATTGACTTCAAGAACAATAATAATGTTACTTGGTACAACAGCAGTAGCAGCAATTATAGGAATTATCATAGGTAATTTATTTAAATTAGGAGTTGGGCAACAAGTAGCAGTAGCTAGTGATGAGATGAAAGAGATAACTCCAGTAGTAGATACATTAAGAAGTTTATTACCATCAAATCCAGTAAAAGCAATGGCTGATGCTAATATAGTAGCAGTAGTAATATTTGCAGCATTTATTGGTTTAGCTATAAAAAGATTAAATAAAAAATATTCGGATGTAATAAAGCCTTTTGTAGATTTAATAGAAGCTTTTTATAAAATAATTGTTAGTGTATCTATAACTGTTATAAAGTTTATGCCATACGCAGTTATAGCTCTTATGGCAAATACAATAGTAGGTCGTGGAATTAGTTCTATATTTGGTGTAATAGACTTTATAATAGCTTTATATATAAGTGTATTTATAATGTTTATAATACATTTAATTATAATAAGTTTAAATGGAATAAACCCTATAACATATATAAAAAATGTTTCAAAACCTCTTATACTGGCATTTACATCAAGATCAAGTGTAGGTACACTTCCTGTAACTATAGAAGCTCTAACTGATAATGTTAAGGTAGATGAAGGTATAGCAAGTTTTGTAACTAGTTTAGGTTCTAATATGGGGATGAATGGATGTGCAGGTATTTATCCAGCATTAATGGCAGTAACTATTGCAAATATGTCAGGTACGCCTATGGACTTTAGTTTCTATGCAATGTTAATAATTGTAGTGACAATTAGTTCGCTAGGAATAGCTGGAATACCAGGAACAGCTGCTATGGCTGTATCAGTTGTAATATCAGGTATGGGAATGGGAGCATATTTCCCACTTGCAGGAGGTATATTAGCTATAGACCCTATATTAGATATGGGTCGTACTATGCTTAATGTAAATGGTAGTATGACATCAGCAGTGACTGTTGCAAATTCATTTAATAAAATAGATAAAAATAATATATAATATGACCAATAAAAAACTACTGATTTTATTATCAGTAGTTTTTTTATTATATAAATTACTTAATTTATATTCTATAATCAACATCGCCTAATACATAGTATTCATTACTGTGCTCCAAAACATCATTTTTATTCATTGCCTCTAGTACAACTTTTTGACGAGCCATAGCTTTATTATAATGACTACTTAAAGCGTATCCATTTGGAGATTGAGGAAGCCCTGCTAAAATAGATGCTTCATTCAAATCTAAATTATTAGGTTCAGTGCCGAAGTAACCTTCACTAGCTTCTTTTATACCTATATAATTATCACCATAATTTATGATATTTACATACATTTCAAGTATTTCATCTTTAGAATAACTTTTTTCAAGATTATTAGCTAAAAATACTTCTGATATTTTTCTAGAAAGGTTTTTGTCTGAATCTAAGTAGAGATTTTTTGCTAGTTGCTGAGTTATAGTGCTTCCACCTTGAACTATTTTACCTTCAACAACATTATTTATTGTTGCTCTTAAAATTGATATAAAATCTAGACCACCATGTTTATAAAATCTATGGTCTTCAACTGATACAATTCCATCTAAAAAATCTTTATCTATTTTTTCGATGGATGTGTAGTCCTTATCACTTTTAATTTCATTTACTTTTTCCTCTAAACTTATAGAGCTTATTACTTCTTTATATTTATTGTAGCCATCTATAACAGTGCCCCCTACCGATACGCATAAAAGTATCATTAGAGATGCTATTGATAGTACTAAAATCTTAATTGATTTTTTCATAATAGATACTCCTTTAATCTATGTCATGTGTAACTTATTTTTATATCTATTTGTTTTATAAAGATATTATACACGGATTTTAGACAAAAATCCTTAAATATAACTTAAATTTATATTACAATTTTGACATATAAAGTTAAAATTGATTTAAGGTTGAGTAACTATTTAAAGTCAACTATAGAGAAATTATATCCTAGATAGTATAATTTCATTAACTTTATACTTAATACTATACTCAGAAAATATAGTCAAAGTTTCATGAAGACCAATGCTAGATATTATACCCATAGCACTTAAAAAATTAACACCTGCCAATTCAGAAATCATAGGGGCAAATCCTATTGAACTTAAAAATGCAGCACCATCAAGAGATTTTTCTAAAGTATATTTACATCTATTTCTATTAGAGTCACTTATAACAATATTATTAAGAGGTTTTAAAGTTTTAATAATTTTCTCATCATTAATTATAATATGACTTTTTTTATTCTTAAGAGCAGTTTGAAGCTCTGATTTATTATTTATTTTATACATATTAATTACTTCCCTTCAAATAAAGATAATAAAGATTTTTTTAATTTAAGAAACATTATATCATGAATTTTATAAATTATAGATTTAATAATTTAAATATAAGAGCATTGGAAAGGAAAAAAGATAAACTTTATTTAATTAATATTAAGTATAAGTAGTGATATAATTATTTTATATAGTCATAAAAATAGGGGGAACTATTATGGGATTATGTAAAGATGAGATGAAAAAATTAATAAATGGGGAAGTAGAATCTGTACATATAATTTCTGAATTTGAAACACTTCAAGGTATATCTACATCAATACAAGTATGGAATTATGATAATGAAAAAGATATTATATCATATACTACAATTACAAAATCTAACGCTAAAAAACCATATTTTATTAAGATAAAAAATGGAGGAGACTTTGTAAATAAAAAATATGTAGGAGAAAGTTTGACAGATGATGCTAAACTTACACTTACTACTAAAGAAAAAGCTTTAGAACTTTTACAAAAATTACAGCAAGATAAGTAAATAGTAGATTTTAAAATTACAAATTTAGCACATACTAAATCTAAATAAGATGAAATGGAGTATATGCTATGAGTAATAAAACAAAAAGAACTCTTATGATAATGAAACGTTTATATAAGGATGGAAATAAAACCGTATATTCATTGAGTGATAAAAATGGATATATAAAAGCAAAGGTTGCAAATAAAGGAAAGTTAGATATAGGACAAGTAATAGAAATAGAAGATAATAATGAATATGTAGTTGATGTTTCAAATTATAAAATAATAACAGACTATAAGCTAGAGGACTATCTTCCAACTTCTAAAATGCCAATAGAAGATATTATGGATGAGATAGAAGAAATAAGTAAAAAGTATATTACATCACCTCAAGCAGTTAAATTAAATGATTATTTTTTTAAAGATGAAGAGTTTCTAGCAAAATTTAAAAAGTGCATAGGTGGAGTATCTATGCATCATAATTATATAGGTGGTTTAGCAGAACATACTCTTCATGTAATGCATTTAACTCAAATATTTTGCGAAATTTATCATTGTAGACGACCAGAAATAGCGATTTTAAGTGCAAAACTTCATGATATAGGTAAAATACATGAACTTTTCTATGAAGGACCATTTAAGTATACATTAGAAGGTGAATTAGAAGGGCATATTGTAATCGGTGTTCAAATGATAGATAGAGCATTAAGGGAATGTGGTAATGTATTTAGTGAAGATTTTATAAGAAGAGTTAAGGGTTGTATAACTCAACATCATGGAAAAATAGAATATGGCTCTCCAAAAGCTGCAAATATGGAAGAGTCATTTATATTAAACTATGCAGATAGTATAGACGCAACTTTAAATAAAATAAATCAACTTAAGGAAAGTTGCGAAAAAGATAATTGGTCTGAATATGAAAGAAAATTAGATACAAGGCTTTATTTATAAATTATAAAAATGCAGATGATTCTGCATTTTTATAATTTATAAATTCCTAGTAGGTATAAACACATTAAAAAACAAGAAAAATACGTACATAAAATACGAAAATAATAAAAATGTTAGTTATTATTCGCATTTTATCTAGGAAATAATACAAGATATGAT
>NZ_JAFFPK010000061.1 GCF_017590215.1 Clostridium sp. CCUG 7971 | reverse complement strand
TTTTTAAAAGTCATAAGTAATTTTTTAGTAAGTTCCATATTAAAGTTCTCCTTTCATAAAAATTTAATACAAAGGTTTATGCACCAAGTGTTGTATTATCAACTTTGATTATGTCTAAAACACCATGTTCTTGCAGTCCCATTATAGCTTCAGCAACATCATACACATCTTGCAAAGAAGCATTATGTTTTAAAGAAGTATAAGATTTAGTTCTAGTTTTAGATTTTCCATCTACCATGCCTAAATCTAATCTTACTTTTAAGCTTGAAGGGTTCTTTATTTCAACAACAGCCATTATATTTACCTCCTTTTAAATTTTATTTAAGAAAAGTAACAGCTAAACTTGAAAAGTTTCGCCAACACGTCGCTCAAGTGAAGCGAAATTTTGATTACTTTCTTAATATGAGTATAGGAGATTTATTTTTTTAGTTATATTAAAGTATTTTAGAAAAAAGTTTAAATAAATAATTTAAGATTTAAATACTTTGGTTTGTTGTTATATAAGTACCTCTAAATCTTTTAAATACAGATTGATTGTCCAAAATCTAGATACCATTTAATTAAGATTGGAGGGATTTTATGTGGGAGTAGTTTGTATATTCCGAGTGAGAATAGTCTTGTTAAGTATTTTAGGAATAAGAAGATTAGAGAAAGTTTTAATGGGGACTATAAGGCTATTTCTAGGTAGTGAGGTTCAAGTTAGAAATATTGTTAATTTTAAATAAATATAGATTGATTGTATTTTTAGGATAAATGCTTCGCATAAGTGGGTTATGGTTGAAAGTTACTCTTAGATGTGAACCTTTGGTTGTAAGCACCGATATGAAGAAACTTATACTTCATAAAACTAAGGCATACAAGGTTATGCTACATTTTAGCTCATATATCAGAGGATTTTTGATTGGGATATTAGATGAAATTTAGCTTTGACTATAATACAACTAAAATTGTAATATTTGAAAGTAAAATATCAGATGAACATATAAATTTTATGGAAAATACAGATAAATTAGTTTTATGGGCTGATAAAAATACAAATAGAATATTAGGAAGTAAGAAAAGCTTAGAAGTTATATCTAAGTTAGGAATTATATTAAAATAAGCTATCATTTAGATAGCTTATTTTAATATTGAGTAATAGCAACTAATTCAGAGATGCTATTATTTATATAATCGCTACTTAGTGTATTTATTATATTTCTAGCAATTCTTTCAATAACAGTAACTGTTACGCAGTTGCCAGCTTGTTTATATTTTTGTCCATTTGGATAAGGCCTCTTAGTTCCTTTTTCATTAACCGTATACTCAGGGAATGAGTGATGATGATCCCTCTTGGGATTATTAAATCCTTGGAATAATAAACACTCTTCTGGTGTTAGTTTTCTAATATCGTGATTATCTAAAACAAGAGGAACGTTATGTCCGCCAGTACCCATATTTGCTGTAAGAGTAGGACATACATTATTTTTATTTTCTCTTATATATTGTCCTCTTCTTATTTGATAAAGAGTATCCTGTTTTGTCATTTCCAATTTTAGATCTTCATAATATTTAGTTTGATTATAATAATACTTTTCATCTTTCTTTTCGTTTAAATTAATTATATCAGATATTTTAGTTGTAAGATCTATTGCATCTGGAAACTCAAAGTTATCAATAAGTTCTTTCTTATTAAATCCGACTATAAATATACGCTCTCTATTTTGAGGTATATTACCATGAATCATAGAGTTTAAAACTTCTGCTTTAACATGATACCCTAAACCTTCAAGTTTTTCCTTTATAACTTTAAAAGTATTACCATTATCATGAGATTTTAAGTTTTTAACATTTTCAAGTAAAAATGCTCTTGGTCTTTTGGCATCCAATATTGTCAAGATTTCGAAGAATAAGTTTCCGCGCTCATCTTCAAATCCTTTACGTTCGCCAGCTATAGAGAAAGCTTGGCATGGAAACCCTGCTGTTAATATATCAAAATCAGGAATAGATTTGGATACTCTATCTATGCACTGATGAATTGTCTCTCCGTCTTTAGGGCGAGTTATATCATGTATGTCCCCTTCAACTAAATGAGGTGCTCCATTAAAATTATGTCTATATGTCTCACATGCATATTTATCTATTTCATTTGCCCAAACAAGATCACAACCTTCATTTTTAAAACCTAAACAGACTCCTCCGATACCGGCAAACATACTTGCTACTTTATAATCTTTATTCATATTTGGTGGACCTCCGTGTCATATAATGATGTTTAATTTTATCATAAAATAGATAAAAATACACTACTTGATTAAAAATAAAACGTATGTTCAGTAATGATAGTTTGACCAAATTAGTAAAAATTATGTAAAATAGTAAAAAGAAGTAAAAATTAATTAAGTTTTATATTTGAGGGAGATTAGTTATGTTTTTTGAGATGCAAAGTACTAAGCAAAGAAATTATTATTGTGACTTATTGAAGTCTATTGGTGCATTGTCTAGATTATATAGTGATAATGAATGCCCATATATAGGATATAGAGAAGCTGAGAACATGTTTTGCCTAGCTTTTGAGGCAGATAATTTATCTAGATCTGATGTGTCAGCAGATGCAGCTAAAGATGGTATTGGAATTGGTATGAAAACTTTTTTAAATACAAATGGAAGGTCTCTCCAAAAAGTTGCAGAGTTTAATAAGGATGCAGATTTATATAGAGGCAAAGGTTCAAAGGAAATAGTTAATATAGTAGCAGAGCTTAGAAATGAAAGAATTAATTCAACTATGAGGATACATGGCCTTCATAAGATGATATATCATTGTGTTGTAAGATCTGAAAGAAAGATAATGGTGTTTGAAGAAAACATGGATGAAGTAGATATAGATTCTATAAAAAATATAAAAGAATCTAAAAATACTATTACATTTAGAGATAATAAGCATGAATATAGTTTTAATCTATCTAAGAGTACTTTATATAAGAGGTTCATAACACCTAATAGTTTACTTATTGATTTAGATATAGATGTACTAGATAATCCTTTTGAAGCAATAAGAAAACTTGTAACAGATGGATCTGATTTACTTAAGTTTGTACCTATTATGAAAAATAAAGAGCATGTATTTTTGCCACTATACTCTGTTAAGAAAGGTGATAAATATGTTCCAGAAAAGAGTGGGTTAAATCAATGGAATGCAGGTGGAAGAAAGAGAGATCCTAATGAAGTTTATATATCTATACCATCATGGATACATAAAGAGTTCGTAGGTTTTTTTCCGAACAGAGATGTAGCATTTGAGTTGATATTACCAGATAAAAGTAAATTAAGTGCAAAAGTATGTCAAGATGGCGGTAAGGCTCTTATGTCAAATCCAAATTTAGACCTAGGAAAATGGATACTTAGACAAGTAATGAATTTAGACGAATGTGAATTACTTACATATGAAAAATTAGAAGATATAGGTGTTGATTCAGTTATTATATATAAGGAATGTGAGCGTGCATATAGCATTAATTTCACAAAAATTGGATCTTATGAGCAATTTAAAGAAGAGAATAAAACTAATATATAATTAAATAGGGAGATGTAAAATGAAAGAACTTTATGATCAAGATTTCATAAATACTTTGCCAGAGATAAGTGGTAAATGGAAAGCGCCATTAATATCATATATAGCAAAAGAGCATAATAATTACTGTAAGAATTTAAAAAATTTTATAGAACAATGGTATGAAAAAATAGAAGATAAGAAAAAAGAAGATAGTTATAAAAGGTTAAGGAGTCAAAATGATGATGAACTTAAGGCTAAGATAAATGAGTTTTTAGTAGCTGAGTTTTGTAGCAGTATAGGCAATATTGAATTTGATCCAACTATCAAAGATGGGAAAACGCCAGAGCTTTTATGGTTTATAGACAATAAAAAGGCACTATTAGATGTTGTGACCCTTTCTCCTCAAGAAGATGTAAAAAAAGAAAATCATGATATAGATATCCTTTTAAATTATCTAAAAAACATAGAGAGTGATAAATATAATTTAATAATTCATTATGATTATATCAGTAGAGGTTTTAAACCTAAAGAAATAAAATTAGAGATTGATAGATATTTAGAAAAGATATGTGATAAGAGTAACTACATTGAACCACTTTATATAGATAAAGATTACTTTAGAGGAGAAATAGATTTTATACCAAGAAAATCCGACGATAAAAGAAAAGTAGAATTAGGTGTTAGTCAACCAGCTAGAATGATTGAGCCTGTTAAGTCTATATCAAAGAGAATAAAAGGTAAATTATCTAAATATAAATGGGATGGACCTATTTTTGTAGCTATATGTAGCAACTCATCATTTGGGTGTGACTGGGAAGATGTAGCAGAAGTTTTATATGGTAAAGAAATTTATGATTATAATATAAATACAGGAGAAACAATATTAAAAATTGATGCTAGTGGTATGGTAATGCCGAAATCAAATGGTGGTATACTAAATACATCATTAACTGGAGTACTACATTGCGAGATAATAAATATCAACGACAAACCGTGTTTAAATGTAAGATACTTAAAAAATCCATTCTCAAAATATAAGGTAGATATAAACATACCAACGTATCCTAAATGTGATAGTGAAAAAATATATTTTGAATGGGAAAATAACTGATTTTATTATATAAATATTAGATCTTGGAGAATTTTTAGTATGTCTTCAATGGAAGAGTAATAAATAGAAGGAATATTTAAAAGGAAAATAGATGTAAAAAGATACATAGAAGTTCATCATAAAATAGATTTATCAGATAGTAGTGAAGATATATTAGCAAATACAATAGGGTGTGTACAAATTGTCATGTAGAATTTAAATACTTAGTGTTTGACAATTGTGAGGTGATATCAAATGGAAGCAAATAAGGTGATACTTCAAAAGATGTACACAAAGATAATAATGGAATTTTCCAATCAAACCGGTAAAGATGTACTAGAAAGTATGGATTATTTCTATAACTCTACAACTTATGACTTAATTAAAAATGGTGTTTCAGATATCCATTGTAGAGGCTATAAATATTTAGCTGATGAATTAATGTTAGAGTATGGATTTAAAAATCATAAAGGATATGTTAACTAAAATACCCTGAGTCTTAAAAAGAGACTCAGGGTATTTTTAAACTTATGTTACTAAATTTACTATTAAGTAGTATGTTAAAGAATTTTATAAAAGATATGTAGGTGATATAATTTAATTAAGATGGGAGGGATTTTATGCTTAAGTATTTGAGTAAAGAAGATCTACCTGAGTCAGTTTTAGACATTGTTGATACTATAGGTATTGATGCATTTAAGGACTTGGTGAGACTTTTAGGTGGGAGTAGTTTGTATATTCCGAGTGAAAGTAGTCTTGCTAAGCCGCTTAGGAATAAGAGGATTAGAGAAAGTTTTAATGGGGATTATAAGGCTATTTCTAGGAAGTTTGGGATTAGTGAGGTTCAAGTTAGAAATATTATCAATTTTAAGTAACTATCTTAATTATATAGACAATTATGGTTAACAGATAAATAGTTATGAAAATATTAATCCCCCTACGTTTAAAAAATAGACGTAGGGGGATTAATATTTATTTTAGAAGCGAATTTTTTTATAAAGAAGTTTCTCTTAAAACTATATCTTCATTTCTCTCAATTAAATGTCTAATAGACCATTCATTTTGAAGTAACACTACTGGATTGCTATTTTTATCTTCAACTAATAATGTATCCATTGGCATTGAAAGCCTACCATATTTGGAAAGATCATTTTCAATCCAACGTACATGGCGATAAGGTAGTGGGTTCATTAGCATATCAACACCATATTCTTGTTTTAGACGATATTCTAAAACTTCAAATTGTAAAACTCCAACTACTCCTACAATAAGTTCTTCCATACCAGAATGAGGTTGTTTGAATATCTGTATAGCACCTTCTTCTGATAATTGTGTAAGACCCTTTACGAACTGTTTTCTTTTAAGAGCATTCTTTGTAGATACTCTTACGAAATGTTCGGGAGCAAATTGTGGTATACCAGTGTATTGTAACTTTGATTGCTTTTCACTTAATGTATCACCAATATTAAATATTCCTGGGTCGTGTATCCCTATAATGTCCCCTGGATAAGCTGTGTCTATTATAACACGGTCTTGTGCCACAAACTGTTGAGGTTGCGAAAGTTTAACCTTTTTGTTTCTTTGTACATGATTTACTGTCATACCTTTTTCAAATTTACCAGAGCAAATTCTAAGGAATGCAATTCTATCTCTATGATTTTTATCCATATTAGCTTGAATTTTAAATATAAATCCTGAGAAGTTATCAGAACTAGGGTCAATATCACCTAAATTACTGCTACGAGGATTTGGTGGAGGCGTTATTTCTAGGAATGATTCTAAAAATGGTTCTACACCAAAGTTAGTAAGAGCACTTCCGAAAAATACAGGTGTCAATTCACCATCTAATATTGTATCTAAATCAAAATTATCTCCAGCAATATCTAAAAGTTCAATATCCTCTAATAGTTTTTCATGAAGAGCATCACCTAATAAAGTTTTAAATTTTTCATCAGATATATCTCCAGTTGTAGAATTAGCGATAGATTGTCCATGGTTACCATCATCAAATAGTTCCACTTGATTTTTATGACGGTTAAACACACCTTTGAACTCTTTACCAGAACCAATTGGCCAGTTTACTGGGCAAGAGCGAATTCCTAAAACATTTTCGATATCTTCAAGTAGTTCAAATGGATCTCTTCCTTGACGGTCCATTTTATTGATGAAAGTGAAAATTGGAATTCCTCTCATTTTACAAACTTGGAATAATTTCTTTGTCTGATCCTCAACACCTTTAGCAGAGTCAATAACCATTACTGCACAGTCTGCGGCCATAAGAGTTCTATAAGTATCCTCACTGAAATCTTGATGTCCTGGAGTATCAAGAATATTTATGCAAAAGTTATTATATTCAAATTGAAGAACACTTGATGCAACTGATATACCTCTTTGTTTTTCAATTTCCATCCAGTCAGATACTGCATGTTTTTGAGATCTTCTTGATTTAACTGAACCTGCTTCACGAATGGCACCACCATATAATAGAAACTTTTCAGTTAATGTAGTTTTTCCTGCATCGGGATGGGAAATGATTGCAAAGGTTCTTCTTCTTTTAACTTCATCAATCAAGTTTAAATTTTGTTCTGTCATTTTTTATCATCCTTTATTTTAATTTTATGATTACCTAAATATAAAAAATTATATTTAATAATAGTTTTAAAATGAACATAATTTTTTATGTACTATAAAAAACTACAATATTATTGATATTATAACTTTATTGAAAAACTGTCAATATAAAAACCTTATGAAAATAGCTTTAATATAATTGATTTAAGACAAGTGTGTCATAATTGGCATATTACTTTATATAGTAAAGGTTAAGTATATATTACATATGAAATAAAGAGAATGTTTTAATATTCCAAGCTAATCTTATTTAGAGTAGAAAGCCATGAAAAGTTTTAATATGAAATATTGAAATTAGTCTAAAAAAATGTTATTCTATCAACAGTAAATTAAAAAAGAATGTCATTACTATATATAATAAATTGCAAAACTTAGACTTTGAAGATTATATATTTAAGAGCTTATTTTTATAAGCTCTTTTTAAATGATAAAGAGAGGTAATAATATGATAAAAATTGACAACTTGTCCTACTCATTCCCGCGAAAAGATCTATATAATAATATTTCATTTACAATAGAGGATGGTCAACACTGTGCTTTTATAGGAGCAAGTGGTAGCGGAAAAAGTACACTAATAGATATAATTATGGATCCAGAAAAATATATGTTTGATGGTAATTTAGAAATGGACCCAAACTGCAAAATTGGTTATGTAAGCCAGTTTTCACAACGAGATAAAACAAAAGAAACTACAGTGTTTGAATATATAGGCGAAGAATTTATTAAGCTACAAGAAAAAATTGCATCTATTTGTACACAAATGGAAACATCTTCAGACATTGAGACTTTATTAGAACAGTATCAAGAAGCCTTAGACGCATTTGACGCAATTGATGGTGATGATTTTGAAAGTAATATTAATAGAAAACTAAATCTTGCAAATCTAAGTAAGCATAAAGATAAAATGATATCTGAACTTAGTGGTGGGGAATTCAAACTTATTCAAGTTATTAAGGAAATGCTTAATAATAAAGACTTAATGATTATGGATGAACCAGATGTGTTTTTAGATTTTGAAAACCTAAATGCTCTTAAAAACCTAATTAATTCTCACAAAAAAACAATGTTAATTATCACGCATAATAGATATTTATTAAATCATTGTTTTAACAAAATTATACACCTTGAAAATACGGAACTTCAAGAATTTGATGGAAGATATATTGATTATAATTTATCATTACTTCAAACTAAAATTGAGTTACAAGAATTATCTATTGCTGATGATGAAGAAATAGCAAAAAATGAGATAAGAATAGAAAAGTTAAGAGAGAGAGCAACTTATAATGCAGAAGCCTCTAACGGTAGAGCATTAAAAGCGAGAGTTAAAATACAAGAAAGATTAGAAGCACGTAGAATAAAAGCTCCGTTTGTAGAGATTAAACAACCTAATATCAATTTAGCTACTAATAATGAAATAGAAGAAACTACTGCTCTAAAAGTTGAAGATTTAAGCATAGCATTTGATGAAGTACTTTTAGAAAATGTTAACTTTGAGATTAAATCTAATGATAAAGTAGCTATTGTTGGTACAAATGGTGTTGGAAAAACTACTTTGCTTAGATCAATATTTAAAAATAATCATGATTGTATACAAATAAATAATGATATTGAAGTGGCTTATTTATCACAGATGCAAGGCGAAATATTAAATGAGTCTAATACTATACTTCAAGAGTTTTACGACGCTGGGTTTGAAACTTATGGAGAAATTAGAAGATATATTTCAAACTATGGCTTTGGGCAAGATTTCATTGAACAAAAGATAAAATCTTTATCTGGTGGAGAAAAAAATATTCTTCAATTGGCTAAAGTATCATCTAGTAAAGCAAATATGTTACTTCTTGATGAGCCAACAAGTCATTTAGATACTTATTCTCAAATGGCACTTGAAAATGCTATAGAAAATTATAATGGTGCAATTTTAATGATTTCTCATGATTATCAATTTATAAATAATTGTATGGATTATGTTTTAATGATTGAAGATAAGACTATTAGAAAAATGAGTATGAAAAAGTTTAGAAGAATGATTCATGCTAACCATTTTGACAAAGACTATTTAGAAATAGAACTAAAGAAAAAGGCTGTTGAAACAAAGATAGCAAGAGCTTTAATAGATACTGATTTTGAACTTGCAAAAACTTTATCTAAAGAGCTAGAAGAGCTGATTAAGTTACTTTAGCTCAAAATAGTGTCTCAAGATTATGAGGCAATCGAGATAGAAATATTATCAAATAAAATAACCCTGGGTCTTAAAAACAGTAAAATGTATCCTATAGAGTGGACAATTATAAAATGTCCTTCTATAGGATTTTT